>DASQLD010000172.1:0-16172 GCA_035630195.1 Bryobacteraceae bacterium | reverse complement strand
GCGGCAACTTCTATGACCTTCGCAATCCCTTGCGAACTGCCAAGCGACTGATGCAAAGAATCCAGGCGATCGGCTACGAGGTGGAAGTACGCCCAAGTCCTTCAACCCATTGGCCTACCTAGAGCACAAAATTCGTAGGAACCACTTGCAACACTCATCGGAAATGGGGTTGACGTCGTCTGTTCGAGTTATTCTCTGGCGCTGTGGCGTGGGTTTGGAGGCTGCAGCGGGAGATTTTCGATGCGAGAAAGACCCCGCGATTTTTTATGCTTTCCGAGCGTAAATTATGGTCAAACCGCGGGCGCTAGCCGGTAAGCCAGATGGGTTGATCTACGGTAAGAGCGATCAGTCCGAAGGTTAAATGTGCAAATACTTTGGCTGCTCCTCGTACACTTGCAATAGCCTGAACTTGATCTGACGGACATGCCTAGCACGACTTTCCTTGTCGGACCGTCGCCTCCACCTTGCGATCGTAGTTTCGTTCCTTACGACATCGCAGACCGACAAAGTCTGCAATTCGACGATCCGGTGTAGCGATCGGTTGGTTGCCTGGAGTGCCCCATGGAGAGAGTCAACTCCACATCCACGTCTAGGGCGTTATACGACCGGGTGGCTGGTCGGCTGGCACAAGGCGCCTACTAGTTACTCTGCCCTGAGCTTCCAGGCAAAGTGCGGAACGCGAGGCTAGGCACGCGCATACTAGCGTTGTAGGTCCGATACGTGGATCCAGGCTTCCCCGGCCTTGGCGCGAGGCAGCGACGCAGCGATTGACTTGGCACGTTGCGCCTGTTCTTTGGCCTCGGAGCGACGGCCGGTCTTCATCAAGATGAAGGCGGATGACTCTAGGATGAAAACCATGTAACTGTGCTCAGGGCCAAGTTGTGTCTCCGTGGTCATTCGCGCCCGCTCCAAGGCCGCGCTTGCCAAGTCCCATCGCTTGAACTGCATCTGAATCTTTGCCAGATTCAGATAAACGGGTACCAGTTCGGCATGCCCAGGTCCGAGATTCTGCTCGAGCAAAACAACGGCTTGCAAAGTCGTATCTCTGGCTTCATTCCACTGCTTGTCCTCCGCACACAGCACGGCGAGGTTCGCGAGAATCAACCCACGCCGGATCTCTGCGTCTGTGGATTTTCCAACGATGAGGAGTGCACGCTCAAATTCCCTTCGCGCGTCTCTACGATTTCCGGATTGCTTCTGCGCTGCCCCCAACACGTAAATGAAGTTTGAAAGCTCCTGGGAATCAGGGCCATACGATTCCTCGGCCAGCTTGAGAGCACGCCTCACGATCGTAGTAGCCTGTGTGGCCCTGCCCCCTGCCTGCAGGTAGAGTTCGCTAAGGTTCAGAAGCAAGAGCGCCAGGGCGCTGCGGTCTGTTCCCTCCTGTTCAAGTATTTGTACGCCGCGCCGATAGGCGCGTTCAGCCTCGGAGGCATTGCCTTGAATGGCGTGGTAAACACCGATCTGGTTCCAGGCGAGCGCGCCTTGGGGGTGGGGCATTGCGATTTCGTGCATCAGCTTCGGCACCAGACGGCCGACGGCGGGCTGGTCGCCAGCAAAGGTCAATTGGCGCATGGTCTCAATGAGATCCGTAACGCGGTCCGGGTCGTCCGCGCACAACAACAACGGTGTGAGAAACAGCATCAATCGTTTCATGGGTAACTCCTGTAAGATGACTGCCCTGAACGTCACCGTGGCGCTCGGCAGACCGCGGGTTGCTGCAATCGGTGAGAACTGCCGCTCCGATCAGGGTCACGATGCCAGGCTCGGGGCGTATAATTCAGCCCTTCTCAAAAGGCAGTTCCGCCTCATCGGATGAGTCCTGCGCGAGTCGAGTCTTGAACGCGAGTTCGGTCCGTCCCACTAAATCAACAGTGATTGGTCGCTAGGGCTCGATTGGGCTCTGCTGCGTTTCAACATCCATGCGGACGCTACGCCCGCGGATGCCTGTGATCACCTGCAGTTCCCGGCCGGCGGTGTCCATCAGGATTCGCTCGACTGTGGCGGTATATGACTTAGAGTCAGCAGCTAGGGTAATCGCAATCCTTGTTCGCGCGATCCCGTTGTAAGCACCCTTTTCGTCGCGCGTGAAGAACATCGTCGACAGCACAAACTTGCGATCGCCGACGCGAAGCCATACACCGTGATGATTCGATTGCGTCGGGTCGCTGGTTGTGCCCAGGTAGGAGCCATTTGGACTAAAGGTTCCGAGGCCGAATGGAGCAAAGTCGCCCCCTGATTGCGCGACTTGAGCTATCCATGTCCCTTCAAGCGATTGGCCGGTTGTGGGTAGCGTTTCCTGACCGAGGCCAGAGGTCTGGGCCCCGCAGAGCAGCGCCCAAGCCCAGATGAAATGTGAAAACCGTCTCATGTTGTCTCCTTGAATTCGTCGCCATTTCGCATTGGCGTCAGTAGTCGGGATACTAACGAGCAACGGGCTGCCAGACAATGCATTTCGGATCCGATTTATATTCGAAGCCGCCTCACCCCCAAACCCCTTGAACGCAATAGCTTTGTAGGCGATGGTCATGCGTGCTATCCTTGGCGTCGCTGGTAATTCTGTGAGCACACAACCTGGTGTCGGTGCAGCCCGGCAGCTCAGCTTCGGTCCGTTCGCATTCGACGAGGCATCAGGAGAGTTGAGGAAGCATGGTATCCCTGTGCGTCTTCAGGGGCAGCCTCTACAGATTCTGAGAATGTTGCTCCGGCAGCCCGGCGAAGTGCTCCCTCGCGATGAGTTTCAGAAGCAGCTTTGGGAAAGCAGCACCTTTGTGGACTTCGAGCATGGCTTGAACGCGGCGATGAACCGGCTGCGGCAAACACTGGGGGACTCTGCTGAGCAGCCCCGCTACGTTGAGACGCTCGCCGGGCGGGGATACCGCTTCATCGCACCGCTGCAGGAGATGTTTCCCGAGCCGCTTTTGCTGATGTCAAAGTCAAGGGTTGCTCCGGGTATCGAACCGTCGGCTCCGCCGCCATATCGCTGGCATGCAGAACATCGGATTCTATTGTCGGGAATGATTGCGGTCGCCCTGATCGCTGGACTGGCCGGCAGTTACTGGGCAGCCACGCGGCCCCGGACCAATTCCGGCCCGCCGCTCCGGTTCAGCATCTCGCCGCCCAAAGGCTTTGCGTTGGAAGCGGGAAGCAGTCGGCAGACTTTCGCGTTATCGCCTGATGGCTCCCGTCTGGCATTTACGGCAATGGACGCGACTGGCAAGGGTACGTTATTCATCCGCGATCTCGACGGGCTCGATTCGTGGCCGGTGGCCAACACCCTTGGCGCCTATCACGTGTTTTGGGCGCCGGACGGGCGCTCCCTCTTCTTTACTCTGGGAGGCAAACTGCGCCGCACCACACTCGAAAACGATTCCTTTCAGGTCATTTGCGAAACTCCGCCCATGATGCTGACCGGCGCGATAATGGGCTCGGACCTGCTCATCTCCGGCCGGACAAATAATTACGTTGTTTCGCTCTCCGGGGGCCAGGCGAGAACGATTAAGGATTTCTATCCGTGGCCCCAGGTGCTGCCAGATGGCAAGCATCTCCTGTACACATTGTTCGATCCGCGATCCGGGCATCATCGCATCCGCGTGGTCAAACACGGTGAGCCGAAGACAGCGAAGGATCTGCTCGAATCTGATTCCCGAGGCGTGTACACGCCTTCGGTCCTCCATTCTGAAACTGGCTATGTCTTGTATGTCAGAGCAGGGAATATTCTCGCCCATCGGTTTAACCTGCGTTCGCTCGCAATGCAGGATGAGCCGCTCCCGGTGGTGTCAAAGACATACTCGTTTTTCCCTACGGGAGCCGCTGATTTTTCCGTGTCGAACAATGGCACGCTCGCCTACCGGCGCTATCGGAGCCAGTCGCAACTTGTGTGGGTGAACCGCCGCGGTGAGGTGGTAAGGACCGTTGGGCCGGCCAACGTGAACGTTAAGCAAGGGCATCTCTCGCCGGACGGCCAGAAAATCGCGGCCCCGATTTACGACGTTGATCGTGGCGTCAACGACATGTGGATCATTAATGCGGAGACGAACGCTGCTCGACGTGTGATCGCCGGGCGAGGCCAGGTGGACAACCCGGTGTGGGCCCCGGACTCGACCAGATTAGCGTTCAACCGCGCCTACGATTCGCCTCCTAAGCTGTTCGTGCGTGGTCTCGGAGAGCAGGACGCGGACGAACAACTTCCGGAGGGCTACTTTCAAGTGGTGAGCGACTGGTCGCGGGACGGCAGGTTCATCGCGTTCACGAACTCGAGCTCTGCCATCAACAACGAGTTGAAAGGCGACGTTTGGCTCATCGACATGGCCCGCGGCAGGAAAGTGATTCACCTCATCAGTACCCCGTTTCATGAAGCGAATCCAGCTTTCTCCCCCGATGGCCGATGGCTCGCGTTCACCTCTGACGAGTCAGGCCGGACGGAGGTGTATGTTCAAGCCTTTGAGGCCGGTGAAACGCCGCAGTTGAGCGGAGAGCGTCACCTCGTTTCGAGGAATGGAGCCGTCGCCCTGCGTTGGCGCCGGGACGCCAAGGAATTGTTCTTCCTATCTTCGAACAGCGTTGTGTATGCTGTACCGCTCGTGTTGTCTCCGCTTCCGAAGATCGGCGACGCCGTTTCTCTTTTTGCGATCTCTCTCGAGGCCAGATCTGCATTGCACTCACCTACCGGATTTGACGTCTCCACAGACGGGCAGCGATTCCTGATTCCGATCGTGGCCTCGCTGGAGAAGTCGGAAATTGTGGTTATGCAAAACTGGGAAGCTGCCATAGGGCGACGCCAAAGTAACGGCAAGTAGCCGCAAGTAACCGCGCGCATCTTCCGTACTCGTCTTCGTACTGAGCGAAGCTGAACGCCTAAGCTCACGGAACTCTTCGCTTGGGCGAAGTTTCAAAGCTTGACATCGGTTAGAAACCGGACTGGCACTTGTCGAGAGCAAGCTAAAGCCGACGTCGAGACACAAACCAACCGCGGCCTGGAGCGCGCCCGGAGTACGCAGGTGCATTTGTGGTCAACAGCGTTACACTACGCATCAAGCGCAGGATTATGGAATCCACCAGGACGTGTAGTCGCCATGTGTGAGAAGTGCCAGAATCGCTCGTTGTTCAACGCTGGCGCAAGTTCGACCTCCGAGGTGATACCTCCAGAAATGCGACGGTATTGTTATCTGACAGTGACGAGTTTATCGGACACGCGAATCTGCAAGGTCAAGTCCAACTATCACATCGTACTCGAACATTGCGGGCTCCGAACTCATTTTTCAAACTCGCATTGACTCGTTCGACAGTTGATTTTATATATGTGTCTTGTTCGGCCCAAGTCATCTCCGGCGCTATCTTGGGCTCGAAGATGTTCGGCAGTTGGATTTCGACTTGCAGAATGGCGCTGATCGGAATCTGACCATCGGCCACATCCAGATGCAGTTTGTAGCCGCGCCAGTATTGCTTGTGTCCTTGCGACGATTTCTTGACTCCGTAGCGCATTGCTTCGGCAACTGGGTCAAAATCTGCTCGACCGGCATGTGCGGTTGCGGTTCGATGAACGTGCCGCGATCCTTGGCTTTGGCACTTCAAAGAGTCAGGTATGTTCTGGACGTGCGGGGAGCAAACGCCCTCCTCGCGTTGCGCTGTAGTCAATTCAATTCAATGCTCTTTTTGAGTCCTACTGTCCAGGGCGGCGGGCCGCTTGACCTCCACTTCTACGTCGCGCACCGCCATCCCGCATGGCAAAAATACATTGCCTGTGCCGAGGGCGGAAGGTAACATTGGTTTCACACGTCGCTTGCACAAGTCAATGACCGCGCCTCCTGTCAATTCTTATATGTTCCCTAAGAACCTTCTCATCTGCTGCGTCCTTCTGTCTGCAACTCGGCTCTGGTCACAGCATCCTGAACCCGTTCAGGGCAAGAGTTTGTTCGTTCAAAAATGTTCCGCCTGTCACGGGGATACAGCTAAGGGCGGCCGTGGCCCGGATCTTACGAGCGGCGAATGGAAGCATGGATCGTCCGATGCAGACCTGATACGCAACATCACCAAAGGCATTCCCGGTACGCAGATGCCCGCCATAACGATGAGCGAGGCGGATGCTCGATTGATTGTTTCGTTTCTCCGCTCTGCCGCCAGCTCGGAAAAGAACGTGATTGTGCCTGGCGATCCGGACGTCGGAAGACGCTTGTTCTTCGAGCCCGCAGGATGCAGCTCGTGCCACATGTTTGGCGGTCGCGGCGACATTCTGGCGCCCGATCTCACACAGATAAAGTCGCGCTATCCTCCCGACCAGCTTCTCGCGGTGATGTCGGCGCCTTGGTCTCTGGTCGAGGCGAGATCAAGTTCGGGAGCCACTGTACGAGGTGTGAAGAAGGGCGAAGATACCTTTACTCTGCAACTGATGGACGAACAACGACGGTGGCATTTCTTGAAGAAAGGCGAGGTTCGGATCGGCCCCGCCACCAGTCGTCCTCACACTGCCTTGAATGTTGAGGATCGTAAGCAGATCGTAGCCTTCCTTCACAAAGCGCCCCAAGTCTACGAACCGCCGGCTGAATGGAAGCCTGCATCAGATTTCAACGTCAGCTACTCCAGATTGCGAAATTCCTCGGCCGAGCCACATAACTGGCTAACGTATTGGGGAGATTTGGCCGGCCGACACTATTCAGGACTCAAGCAAGTGACTCCGGCAAATGTGTCGTCACTGAGGAGTCAGTGGACCTTCCAACTGGGTGGCAACACCGTCGAAACGACGCCGCTCGTTGTTGATGGGATTATGTTCGTGACCGGGCCCCTCAATAACGCGGCGGCTCTGGACGCCCGAACCGGGCAACCCTTGTGGAAGTACAACCGCCGTCTCCCGGAGATTGCGAGCCACTGCACCGTGATGACCAATCGTGGGTTTGCAGTGTTGGGAGATAGGTTGTATATGGCCACGCTGGACACTCACCTGGTAGCGCTGGATGCCAAGAGCGGAAACGTGCTTTGGGATATCGCGGTCGATGACTACAAGAAAGGCTTCTCGATCACGCATGCTCCGTTGGCGATCGACGGCAAGATCATCGTTGGTGTTACGGCCGGGGAGTGTGCGCTGACAGGCTTCGTCGATGCTTACGACGCCAAGACGGGCAAGAAGCTTTGGCGTACATACTCGACGCCACAACCCGGCGATCCCAATCGGAAGACTTGGAATCCCGAGACATCGGCGGACTTCGGAGGGGCGCCCACCTGGATGACCGGAACTTTCGATTCGGAGACGAACACGGTGTTCTGGACTACCGGGAATCCTGGACCGGACTACGACGGCTCCGTGCGGCTTGGTGACAATCTATATTCCTGTTCCGTTCTTGCGCTCGATCCGGAAACCGGAAAGATGAAATGGTGGTTCCAGTTCACGCCTCATGATGTGCACGATTGGGACGGGAATCAAACGCCCGTCTTGATCGAAGGGACCGTACGGGGGAAGAAACGGAAGTTACTGGTGACCGCGCAACGCAATGCCTTTTACTACGTGCTGGATCGCGAGACCGGAGAATTCCTCACAGGGCAGGCTTTCGCGAAACAGACCTGGGCGAAGGGTCTGGACGCCAAGGGGCGGCCTATTGTGCTTCCTGACACAACGCCCACGCCCGCGGGGAATTACGTTTGCCCCGACGCGGCCGGCTCGGCGAACTGGGGCTCGCCATCCTACGATGCGACCAACAATCTGTTTATCGTCTCCGTGCGAGAGGCATGCGCCACGTATACCAGCGTTACCAGAGACCCGATTCCAGGAGAGGGCTTTACCGGGGGCGGACAAGAAATCGACCGGAAGGTCGGCGCCCCTGGCGCTGTTCGAGCGTTAGATGCGCTGACGGGCGCCACAAAATGGAACTTCCCACTTCAACTAGGCTCGTCTGCCACGGGCGTCTTGGCGACTGCCGGAGGAGTGGTGTTTGCCTCGTCTAACGACGGTAACTTGATTGCTCTCAATGGACGCACGGGCGCATATTTGTGGCACTACTATACGGGCGCGAATATCGTGGCCTCGCCGATGGCCTATGCAGTTGGTGGAAAGCAGTATGTCGGGATCGCATCCCAATCAGCAATCTTCGTCTTTGCTCTTCCGTGACACGCTGACTTGCCCCGCGGTCGGGTCTCTTCGGGACTGTGATACTTCTTAGAATCCGGATTCGCTATGACCCTCAGCTCAAGCGCCGCCGACGCTGTTCGCCGCAAAGTTGCCTGGCGAATCCTTCCCATGGCGATTCTCCTGTACTTCGTGGCCTATCTCGACCGGGCCAACGTGGGCTTTGCGAAGCTGCGGATGGCTGATGACCTCGGCTTCTCCGAGGAAGTCTTCGGTCTTGGGATTGGCATCTTTTTTCTCGGCTATTTGACGCTCGAGATTCCCGGCGCCTTGCTCGTAGAGCGATGGAGCGCACGCAAATGGTTCGCGCGTATTCTTGTGACGTGGGGAATGCTTGCATCCCCTACGGCCTTTGTGCAGACGCCGGGCCAGTTCTACCTGGCGCGCTTTTTCCTTGGAGTGGCAGAGGCCGGCTTCTTTCCAGGTATCATCGTTTACTTTACGCACTGGTTTCCAATGCGCGATCGCGCCCGCGCCATGTCTGGTTTCATCGTCGCCATCCCGTTGAGCCTCGCTTTCGGCGCCCCAATCTCTGGGCTGCTTCTGAATGTCGACTGGCTCGGGTGGAAGGGCTGGCAGTGGCTGTTCGTGTTGGAAGGTCTACCCGCCGTGATTCTTGGAATCGTCGCCTACGTGATTCTCACGGATCGCCCGCAAGATGCCAAATGGCTGACGCCGGCTGAGCGTGATTATCTGGAGGGTGTGCTGGCGGAAGAAGCGCGCGCGAAGGATTTGGTTCATAAGTTCACGATCGGTCAAGCGCTTCGATCGAGCAACGTGTGGCTTCTCTCGTTTGGCATCTTCGCTACGAACATGGGCGGCTATGCGCTTACATTTTGGATGCCCACTACTGTGAAGAGCATCTCCGGGGGCTCGGATCTCGCCTCGCTTTTCTATAGCGGCCTTTTCTATCTATGCGGCCTTGTTGGGGTGCTCTACTCCGGATTTGCGGCGGATCGCACCGGCAACCGCAAACGGACCTGCATCGCCGGGCAGTTAGCCACTGGCATATTTCTCGCAATGGCGGCTATTCCTGGCCAGTCGTTTCCGATGATCATGACCTGGCTAATCCTCACGGGCCTGACGGCGCATTCGTGGCCACCCCCATTCTGGGCCTTGCCGACGCTAACACTGACGCATGCGGCTGCTGCCGCGAGCATCGGTTTTATCAATATCTTCGCGAACCTAGCTGGCTATTTCAGCAACCATATAATCGGATGGATCAAGGACCGCGGAGCCAGCGACAGCACTTGTCTCTTCCTGCTGGCCGGCTGGTACCTGTTAGGCGCGGCGATTATCAGCTTTGTGCGCACCAAGCCACAGACTGAACCCACGGCACTTCAGGCGGCATTGGTTAATTCTCAAACATGATTCCTAAAATGTTCGATCTCACGGACAAAGTGGCCGTGGTCACTGGAGCAGCGCAAGGCATGGGACGAGCCATGGCGATGGCGCTCGCGGAAGCAGGCGCCGATCTTCTCATCGCCGATCGCAACGAACCGGGCGTAAATCGGACAGCGGCGGAAATCAGTGCGATCGGCCGACGCGCCGTCGCGGTTGCCTGCGATGTCTCTGAACCGACTCAAGTGCGAGCGATGTTTGAGACGTTGGATGCCGAATTCGGACACATCGATTTCCTTGGAAACGTGGCCGGTGAGTCCATTATGGCGCCGCCGGAGGAGATCCGTCTCGAGGACGTCGAGCAGGTATGGCGGAACTTAGTGTTCGGCCGTTTCTGTGCTTGTCAGGAAGCGGGCCGGAGGATGCTGGCAGCTGGCCGCGGCAGCATCGTGAACATCGGTTCCCTCGCCAGTGTCACAGCGCTGGGGAGAGGCCACATTGCCTACAGCATGGCGATGGGCGCGGTCGCCCAGATGACAAGAGAACTTAGCACCGAATGGTCAGGATCTGGTGTGCGCGTCAATGCGATCCTTCCGGCTCAGGTTCTCAATCCCGGCTTGGAGCAGCGGATCGCAAACACTCCGAGCCTGCGCGATCAGTTTCTGAGTGGGATACCTGCCGGCCGGTTCGGTCGACCAGATGACATCAAAGGGCTGGCCGTGCTGCTTGCCTCGGATGCCTCGGAATGGATCACGGGCGCATTAATCCCGATGGACGGCGGCAATTTGGCGCTGAACGGCGGAGGATCGGTACGCCATCGCCGCACGGATAACAGCCAATGACTCCAGAATCGAGATCCCTGTACCGCACTATGCAGTTGATCCGGACCACTGAGGAGCAACTCGCAAGATGTCATGCGCGCGGTTTGGTTCATGGCGCATGCCACACATATGTGGGTCAGGAGGCAATAGCGACCGGCGTCTGTTCACATCTTCGTGTGGAAGATGCTGTTTTCAGCACGCACCGCGGCCATGGACACGCGCTTGCAAAGGGACTTCCTGTCAGCGAACTTATTAACGAACTGATGGGTCGAAACACCGGATGCTCACGCGGCCGTGGTGGATCTATGCACCTGTTTGCCCCAGAGATTGGGTTGATGGGGACCAGCGGCATAGTGGGTCCGTGTATCTTGCAGGCTGCCGGGGCGGGCTACAGTTTTAAATTGCAACGGACTGATCGTGTCGCGGTTGCGTTCTTCGGGGACGGCGCCGTGAACAACGGGGCATTTCATGAAGGGCTGAATCTCGCGAGCATCTGGAAGCTCCCGGTACTATTCGTGTGTGAGAACAACCAGTTCGCCACCGAAGTGCCGTTTACTTACGCAGCGGGAAATCCCGACGTGGCGAGCCGCAGCGCCGCTTACAACGTTCCGGGAGTTCAGGTGGATGGCAATGACGTCGAGGCGGTCGGCCGCGCAGCCGAGGAAGCAGTTCGCAGAGCGCGCGTGGGAGAAGGGCCGACGCTTCTCGAATGCAAGACATACCGTACGCGGCCGCATTCGGAAGGAATGGGCGACTACTCGTATAGAACGCGCGAGGAAGTCGCTGAATGGCGGGAACGTTGTCCGATCAAGCGATTTCGTCGCGTTCTGGTCGACTCAGGTGAGGCAACCGAGCCTGACTTGGAGGCTATCGACGCCGAGATCCGTGATGAAGTGGCCCGCGCGAGCGAGGCTGCCGAGAGCGCTCCATGGCCGGAGCCGAGTGCCGCCACTGCTCATGTGTATGCCGAAAGGACGGCGAGGACTGCTCCCGAGCCCGGCCCAAGTTCGGGTAGAGAACTCTCCTATGTTGGGGCCACACTTGAGGCGCTCGACAGCGCGATGGCTGCCGATCCTCACATCTTCGTCTTCGGTGAAGGCATCGGGAAGCGAGGTGGGAACTTCGGGACTACAGTCGGCCTATTCGAAAAGTATGGCGCGGAGCGACTCTGCGACACTCCGATTGCAGAGCGGGGCTTTGTCGGCATGGGCGGTGGCGCGGCGATGACGGGAACGCGGCCCATCATCGACTTCATGTTCATCGACTTCATAAACGATGCGTTCGGCGAAATTATCAACCAGATCGCGAAGATGCAGTACATGAGCAGCGGCCGTTTAAAAATGCCGATCTTGTTACGAGGATGTATAGGGATAGGACACTCAGCGGCGACGCATCATTCTGGGAGCTATCATTCCATCTTCAGTCACATTCCCGGACTGAGAGTGGTGATTCCATCCACGCCGTACGATGCCAAAGGGCTGTTTACACACGCGCTACGCTGCGATGATCCCGTTCTCTTTCTCGAGCCGCGAGAACTGCTAGCCGTCAAAGGTCCTGTGCCGGCTGAATCTTATGAAATCGAGTTCGGTAAGGCTCGGGTGCTGCGCGAAGGGAATAACGTGACGGTGGTTGGAATCGGCATAATGGCGCAGCGCGCACTCGCCGCGGCCGTCCGGCTTTCAGAAGATGGCGTTTCCACGGAGGTGATCGATCCGCGGACCGTCTCTCCGCTTGACACAGCGGCTATCCTCGCTTCCGTTCGGAAGACGGGACGGCTGCTGATAGTGGATGAGGCATTCGGACCGTGCAGCATCGCCTCGGAAATCGCTGCTGTCGTTGCGGACGCCGGCTTCAATGATCTCGATGCGCCGATACGAAGGCTCAACGGCGCCTTCGCTCCGACACCATATAGTCCGACGCTCGAAGCGGCAGTTGTCGTCAGTACTGAGGCGATCGAGGAAGCTGTCCGTGATCTGGTGAGTGAGTAACATGGCCGTCGAAATCATAATCCCGCGGCTTGGCTGGTCGATGGAAGAAGGTACGTTCGGAGACTGGCTGAAGAAGGCGGGCGAGGAAGTACACGCGGGTGAGCCTTTGTTTTCGCTTGAGAGCGACAAGGTCACGATGGACATCGAATCGCTCGATGCAGGAATTCTGTACCTGCCTGCTGATGCGCCCCAGCCAGGAGCGGTCGTGAAAGTCGGTCAGTTGATTGGTTATCTGCTGATAAAGGGCGAAGAGCCACCTCGAGATGTTCCTGTCACGCCGAGAGCGCGGCGCGTTGCCGGCGAACTTGGTATCGAGTTGTCTCAACTCTCGGGCAGTGGCAAAGGGGGACGAATCCGCGAGGAAGATGTTCGCGCTGCCGTGAAGGTAGCGGACAAGAAGCAGCAGCTTCCTGTCACCGCATTACGCCGGGCCGTTGCAGAACGGATGACACAGAGTCGTCAGCAGACAGCTCCGGTGACATTGATGCGACGGGTGGATGCCAGCAGGCTGACGTCGCTACGGAATCGTTGGAAATTGCGGCTTCAGCCGCAACCAGCCCCATCGTTTAACGACTTTGTGACGAAGATGGTGGCGATGGCTCTGAGTGAACATCCGGCGCTCGGAGGACGTTGGGATGGCGATCGCATTGTTTTGCCTGACGCGATCCACATCGGCATTGCAGTCGATACAGAACAAGGTTTACTTGTGCCGGTAATTCGCGATGTACCCAACCTAAGCCTGCTGGAACTGTCACACCGTTCCCTCACTCTGATCGACTCGGTTCGCCGGCGCGAGATTCAGGCCTCCGACATGCAGGGCGGTATCTTTACTATCAGCAATCTCGGTAGTTTTGGCGTGGAAGCGTTTACGCCCATCATTAATTCTCCCGAGACTGCGGTGCTTGGATTGGGCGCCATCCGTTGGGAACCCGTAGTCCTGTCGAACGGACAGATTGTCGCTCGCGAGCAGATGATGCTGAGCCTGACATTCGATCATCGCGTGGTCGATGGGGCTCCCGCCGCTCGTTTCTTGCAAACACTTGCAGCATTGATCGAGGAGCCTCCGGCGGCTCTTCACTGCCCGTAGCTATTTAAGAGTTTTCTTCAACCAGTCGATCATTGGCTGTTTGTAGCCGTGGAAGCGCGGGTCTTTCTCCCAGTTCATCACGCCATGTACGCCATCCTGCACGGTAATGAGTTCGACTGGGATGCCTCTCTCCTTGAACAGCTTTACGTGCAGAGTTGCCTGATCGTAAGGTACAGCCGCGTCACTCGTGCCGTGGATGATCAGGAAGGGCGGTGTTTTCTTATTCAGGTACGTGTGCGGCGATGCCTCGCGCAGTTTGGCGGCATCGGCCGGTCCCCAATCGTCGACCAGAAAGAACGACTTCATGGATCCGGTTGCTGGTTTGTCCGCAAACTTCTTCGAGAAGACTTCCATGTCGATCGGGCCATAGAAGCAGACGACCGCGGCGACGCCTACATCGTTCTTTACGCCGACCAGGTTTACGAGATGGCCCCCGGCGGATTCACCCATAAGGGCGATTTTCTTCGGATCCACCTTATATTGTTTGGCGTTTGCTTTCACCCATTGGACAGCCGCTTCGACATCCACGCGCGCAGCCGGGTAAGGATGTTTCGGGGCCAATCGGTAGTCGATGGTGAACCACGCCATCCCGGTTTGATCCAACACCGGAAACAAATCTTTGACGAAGTTCACCGTCTTATGACCGGCTGTCCAACCTCCCCCGTGAACAAGAATGATAGCGGGAAACGGGCCTTTACCCTCAGGAACGTGCGCATCGAGTTTCAAGCTTTCCCCGCCGGGAGCGGAGTATTCAATATCAGGAGTGACCTGATACGGCACAGCGAACAGAGTGGTGGTCAGGAAAAAAGCAGTGGCGAAACGCATCGTGCAAACATCGTATCGCGCTCCCAGCTTCGATCAGACTTCGTCGAGCGGGCGCGACGCGTCCCCGAAGCTCGGAGGTCGAACGTTCATCTTGTCCATCATCGAGAGATACAGGCGACACATCTGCCGGTCTGGCTTTCCTGAGTAGTCCAACACCCGACCGCCTTTGATTCGGCCGCCGCCCCCGCCGAGCAGAATCACCGGCAATTGACTCGCATCGTGATTTCCGGTCAGCATGCTCGAACAGAAAAGTAGCATGGAGTTGTCGAGCAATGTGCGTGATCCCTCTTGGATGGACTCGAGCTTGCGCGCAATGTAAGCCACTTGTTCGAGAAAGAACTGGTTCACCTTCAGCCAATCCGCAGTATCGGAATGGGAGAGCAGATGGTGAATCATGTAGTCGACGCCCAGGTTTGGGAAGCGCAGCGAGCTGTGATCATTATTGAGCTTGAGTGTAGTGATGCGCGTCGTATCAGTCTGGAAGCCGAGTACGAGGATATCGGCCATGAGGCGCATGTGCTCACCGATGTCTTGTGGGATGCCGTCGGCAGGTCGGGCTACATTCGGTTTGGCGAGTGTTGGCCTCCACCCCTGCAGTTCTCCCCGTTTTCCAGCGTTCGCAATCCGCTGCTCTACATCGCGAACCGAGTCGAGATATTCATCGAGCTTGCGTTGATCGCCCGTGCTGATGTTGCCGCGCAGAGTCGCGGCGTCTGAGAGGACCGCGTCCAGAATGCTCTGATCACCTTTACTTGTCTGATCTTTGAATAAACGATCGAATGCGAGAGCGGGGTAGATTTCGAGCGGCGTTGGCGTTGTCGGGGAGCTCCACGAAATGTGCGAGCTGTAGAGCATCGAATAGTTTTTGTGGACCGAAGGATTCGACTTCTCACAGCCGAGCACCAGGCTGGGTACCTTGGTCGAATTGCCGACGCGCTGAGCGAGAAGCTGGTCGATGCTGGTACCGGATCGGATTTCGCCGCCCGACGCCAATGGCGCTCCCGACAAAAGATTGCCGGTTTGCGAGCTGTGGATGTTGCCCTTCTGCGCCTCCGCGTTGAACAGCCCTCGCATGAAGATCGTCTTAGACCGGAAATCCTGCAAGGGCGCGAGCACCTCGCCGAGTTCCATCGCACCGTCTGCTCCCTTGGCCCACCATTGCTTGCTGTGAAAGCCATTGCCCGAGAAAAGGACAGCCAGGCGGACAGGCGCTTCACTGGAGGATTGATTGCCACGAGGTTCGTCACCCCAAACGGGTACCGATTCCATCCATGGCAAGGCCATGCTAACGCCGAGTCCCCGCAGCATTCGGCGACGTGAAAACCAATGCTTATTCGTGTTCTTGTTCATGCTCGCGTCCTCGGATTTCGCGAAATTGGCGGCTCGCCACGATCATGTCGATCACGGTACCTACATGGTATCCGCTTTGTTGGAGCTTCGCTTCTATGTTATCGATTAGAGGTTCGTCGGAAAGCTGTACGGCTCGCCCAAGAGAATAGCCTAGAAGCTTTCGGCAGAACTGGCGAACAAAGGCGTCGCGGCCGTTGGTGAGAAGGTAGCTTCGCAGCCCGTCCAGACCTTCGACTTCGACACCGCCCTTCAGGATGGCTCGGTCGTGAATGGGTCGGTTCGCCAAATCTTTTTCGCGGAGCCGGCCGATCGCGTCGAAACGTTCAAGCGTGTATCCATAGGGGTCGATCCGTGCGTGACAACCGGAGCATCGACGATCGGAAGTATGCTTTTCGGTCAACTCACGCATCGACAGCAATTCGGTCGCCTCATCGGTAGGGAGTTGCGGAACGTCCTTGGGAGGGCGGGGAAGTTTGTCGCCGAGCAGCACCTCGACAACCCAGTTGCCTCGCAGGATCGGGCTGGTGCGCGAAGCGCCGGACTGCTTGGAAAGGACGGCGGCTTGGCCCAGTATTCCCCCACGACCGAATTTGCGGATACCATCCACTCGCCGCCAGTCCGGACCAGTGACTCCTGCGATCCCG
>DASQLD010000171.1:0-2358 GCA_035630195.1 Bryobacteraceae bacterium | reverse complement strand
GCTGAAGCTGCTGAGGCCGCAGAAGTCGCCCCGCTCGATCAGGCCAGCGCCCCAATCGAGAGCTAGATTCGGCAACGATACCAGCGACACAAGGAAGCGGGCGGCCCTTTCGGACCGCCCGCTTTTTCATTTCGTCGCAATCGCGAACCAGACGCTCGAGCTAGGAACCGAGCTTCTCAACCTTGGTCGATAGCTTGGGCTCGAGTTCTTCGAGCTTCTTGAGCGCCTCTTTTTCTTCCTTCAGATTGCCCTGGAGCAGCTTGGCCGCTTCGGTGTGACCGAGCGATTTCGCCTGATCGATCAAGCCCTCATAGGAAACGATTTCGTAATGCTCCGTTTTCATCGCGCCGGACGCAATCATGCTATCCAGAACCGCAGGAGCGGGGTTCTCTTTGATCGCTTCCTTAGCTTCCTCGTGAAGTCCCTTTGCGCCCTTGCACACGATCGGTTCCGGTTTCTCCCCGATCAACGTGAAGACCTCATCCACGTTAGCCAGATGCTGTTCAGTCTGCTTCCGATGGGCCTGCAGACCGGCTTTCAACTGCGGATTCGTAGCGGCAGCGATTGCCCCTTCCAACATGGTCAGAATGATCGATTCGGCGCTTCGAATATCGGATAGCTCGTGAACGAAGAGTTTCTGGGGAGTGTCCAACGTGCCTCCACTCGATTTCGACCCGCTCGTCTGAGCCATTGAAAGTCCTCCTGGATGTAGGTCAACGCGGCAATCACCGCAGTGAACGTACAAACATCCTACACCTTGTAGATTCGGAATTTGTACCAGTAACGTATTTCAGACAACCAAACAGATAAGGCACCGTGTGTACGATGAACGCCGATTCGGTCGCAAAGTAATAGCAGTTCGGGAAGGGATGTTCATGATTACCAAGTACGATCGAGTGGCTCTGGATCTGCCAATGCCGGCGGGTCCGAACGCGAATGGCGCCGCTGCGGTTCAGGAGTTACTAGGCGGCAAGTTCGGCGAAATGTCGACACTCATGAACTATACGTTCCAAAGTTTTAATTTTCGCGGTCGAGACACCGACGTTGCGCGTCCCTTCTATGACTTGATCGCGAATATCGCGGCTGAGGAATATGGACACATCGAACTCGTCACCTATACCATCAATCTGCTGCTGACCGGCACCTCAACTCGGGGCAATGATCCAGCGGCGGCGCCACTGGCAGGTACTGAGGACAACCGCAATACGCTCCACTTCATCGCCAGCGGACAGGCCGGATTGCCGTTCGATTCGATGGGCCGGCCCTGGACCGGTGACAATGTCTTTTCCAGCGGCAATCTTAAGCTCGATCTCTTGCACAACTTTTTCCTGGAATGCGGAGCGCGCGCAAACAAGATCCGCGTGTACGAGACGACCGACGATCCGACTGTTCGGGCGATGGTTGGGTATCTCCTTGTGCGGGGCGGCGTCCACATTGTGGCCTATGCACGGGCGTTGGAAGTCCTCACGGGAGCCGACCTGACCAAGCTCTTCCCGATTCCGGACATCAGCAACAAGAAATTCCCCGAGGCGAAGGCGCACGAAGACAACGGCCTCCACCTGATCCTCTATGCGAACGACGCCAAGAGCTACCCGCGCGCCGGAGAGGTTTTCAAGGGGCCACATCCTGAAGACGGCCAGCCATTGCGGGTCGTGGAAGGAATGCCGGAAGGCGCACCGCCGCCGCCGCTGGACGCAGAGCCTCAGCTCACCGCACCAGGCATCGGTGCGGTCGATCCTGAAATGCTTAGAGACATCGCGAAGCGACTCGGGATGAAGTAAGCGACAAGTTCAAACGGCTCCAGAGCGTGTCAAATATGAGACCGTCAGCGGCCCGGGCGAAATCGCCCGGGCCGCTGACGTTTGACCTTATGTTACGGACGTTCAGGCGTGAAGCGTTCCGATCTTGCCCCAGCGCCGTCCCACTTCAGTGATGCCGGCAGTAAGTTCGAACACCATCCGATCAATTTCTTCGCGCGTGATGATCAATGGCGGCGAGAACTGGGTCGTCGGATCGACCCGTTCGTCGACCCGGAGCAAAATGCCCTTGCGACGGAGTTCGTCGGTCAGCCAGACCATCGAGTCGTGGTCGTGCGGCGTCTCTTTCGTCGCTCGGTCTTTGACGAGTTCCACACCCTGGAACAGACCGACGCCGCGGATATCTCCGACAATCGGGTTCTCCCCCAGCGCCGCCTCCAATTCACTTCGCAAATAGGCGCCCATGGTTTTCGAACGCCCAGCGAGATCCTCGCGCAGGAAGATTTCGAGGTTCGCGATCCCGGCCGCCGCCGCAACCGGGTGACCACCGAAGGTCAACCCATGATTGAATTTCATGCCATCAGCGAAGGCATCAGCGATC
>DASQLD010000170.1:0-3669 GCA_035630195.1 Bryobacteraceae bacterium | reverse complement strand
CAGCGCCCGCGCGTTCTTCCAGCCTGCCGACCTGAGTTCTCGCGCCACACGGGCGCTTGTGCCTTCGCTTGGTCAAGCACAAAGCACAGCAAGCGTGTGGTCAAGCGGGACAGATGCAGCTCGTGCGCTCTCGACAGGCCGCTCCGGATCAAGCCGGATGCTATTCCCTGGCGCTTCGGCGTCCAAAGACCGGTCGGAGCGAGCGTCGATCGCAGTTATGGGCTCGCCCTTTTCAATGGCCTCTTTGTACTCGTCGATCGTGATGATCTCGCCACTGTCGGAGGCCTCTTGCTTTTCCGTCCCGCGTAGAAATACAGGAGAGAAGCCGTGAATCAGAATCGAGCACAGAACCACCAGCGAGCAGATCGGGACCAATTCGGTTGCGGCTCCTCGAACATCGGCAAAAACTGCCAGCAGCACAAGTAATAGCGAACTCAAGCCGCGAGGTCCAAACCATGCAATCACCGCGCGATTTCTCCAAGAAGTCCGCGCCGGCAGCAGAGCAGGAATGAACGCGGCAGGGCGAGCCACAAATACCAGGCCCGTGAAAAGAAGTGTAGTTGGCGAAAGCACGTCGAACCCGGACCACACGACAGACGCGCCGAACAGCACGAAAGTAAAGAGCAGCGCCATCTCAGCCGTAGTCTCGCCGTATTCAAGAAAACAGTCGCAGAGTTGAACATCAAGCGCCGCGATCGTTAGGCCTGCCGCAAAAGCTGCCAGAAAACCGCTGCCGTGCACGGCCTCCGCCCCGGCAAAGGCTGCGAAGGCTACGCCAAGCGAGTAGATCGATTCGTAGTCACGCCTAACACCGATCCGCCGGCGCACGAACTCAAGTAAACTGACAGCCGTCCACGCGACCAGGACGCCAATTCCCGGACTGAAAACGAACATGTCCAGTGCCAGCCGTGTCCACTGCTCAGAGCGCAGGCCGCCGCTGGTGTACATCGCGATTGCGACCAAGACGACAGGTAGCAGAACCGCATCGTTCATTCCGCTTTCCAAACGGAGCGCTTGCCGCACCGTGGTGTCCAGACTCTTACGCTTTAGAAAGCCACGCAGCAACACAGGATCAGTCGACGAGAGCGCTGCTCCCAGGATCGCGGCCAACGCGGGATGCAGGCCGAGCATCCAGTACGCAAGCAGCGCAATGAGCGCTGCCGTCAGAAGCGTACCTGGCCCGATAATGAGGAACGACAGCCGTTTTTGCTCTCGAACTTCCTTTAGGTTCAGCGAAACCGCGTCTGTAAATAGCACTAGCGCCAGACTGAGCGTCGACACAACTCGTAAAATCGGCGAATCCACACCAGCCTGCATCAGTTGCAGTCCCGCAGGCCCTATTAGCGCCCCGATTCCAAGAAATACGGCGACCTGCGGTACACCAGTTCGCTCGATCACGCCCGAGAACAGGGCGGAGATCATGATGACCGCTCCGATCAGTCCGAGAGTGTAAAGGAAGAGTTCCTGGCTGAAGGCAGGCATGTCTTAGTTTAGATTGCGAGCGTGATAGCATCGACTTCGATAATGTCCGAACTCGCAACACAGCCTGAAATCCGTGATCCGTATCAGTTCCATCCGGATGAAGTGCAAGAGCCGCCGCGCACGATACCTCAGATCCTGCGGCGGATTGGTCCGGGAATGATTCTTGCCGCATCGATTGTGGGCTCGGGCGAACTCATTGCCACCACGACACTTGGGGCGGAAGTCGGCTACGCGGCGCTGTGGCTCATCATCTTGAGTTGTTTGATCAAGCCCGCGGTGCAATCGGAAATCGGCCGCTATGTCATCGCGACCGGGGAAACTGGCGCCGAAGCTTTCAATGCCGTACCCGGCCCGCGCATCTTCAATATCAATTGGGTGGTGCTGGCATGGTTCACGATGGCCGTCATCACGTTCTTCCAAATCGGGGCCATGTACGGCGGTGTTGCACAGGTTTTTAATCTCGTCTTTCCAGCGATTTCGACAACAGTATGGATCCTTGCGGAGATGGCGATCACGCTGCTGATCCTCCTCGGCGGGCACTATGAGCGTATCGAGACTCTCGCGACAATCAAGGTTTGTCTCTTCACGATGCTCACCTTGCTCTGCGCAGCGCTCCTCGTAGCGCAACCCTCCTTCTCGATGGCGGACATCGTCGAGGGATTGAAGTTTCAGATGCCCGGCAAAGGCATTGCGACCGCAATCGCGGTCTTCGGCATCACCGGGGTTGGCGCATCCGAGCTGTTCATGTACCCGTACTGGTGCACGGAGAAAGGTTACGCTCGTTGGGCGGGAACGAACGACGGTTCCGAGGCTTGGCAGCGGCGCGCGAAGGGATGGATTCGCGTGATGAACGTCGATATCCTCGCGTCGATGGTTATCTATTGCACCGCGACGATAGCGTTCTATTTTTTGGGCGCTGGCGTGCTCCACGCCAAGGGCATCGTTCCTTCGGCGAAGGACATGATCGTAGTGCTGTCGCGCATGTACACAGAGACGCTTGGAAGCGCCGCGCTTTGGTTGTTTTATATCGGCGCCATCGCGACGTTGTACGGAACCATCTTTGCCGCGACAGCAGGGAATTGTCGTGTTTTTGCAGACATTACACGTATCGGAGGCGCTTTTGCGCGGGGTGATTACGCTGCTCGTGTGCGGACTCGGAATCGCTTTATCTGGTTCCATGTGCTCGTTCCCGTGGCTCTGATCCTGGCGATCGAATCGCCGGTTCAAATGGTTAAATGGGGCGGGGCAGCGCAAGCGGTGTTGCTGCCGATTATCGGTATCGGCGCTGTCTATCTGCGCCACAAACGATTGCCGGAAGCAGTCCGTCCAGGCTTTCTCGCGACCTTTGGCCTCTGGCTGGCCGCGATCCTGATGAGTATCTTCATGACGTATTACGCATTCCTGAGCCTCTAAAATTTAGTACACTGGCGCGTACCGGAAGCATAAAAAAATGACACGCCGAACTGCACTTGCGCTTATGTCTGCCGCCATGTCGCGCACCGCGACACGCATGCCCGCCAACAAGAATGTCAAGTGGGCGCTCGGATCGAATCTTTGGAATTCATTTCCACCGGTACCTTTCACCGATATCCTCGATGTGATGCGTGATACCGGATTCATTGGCTTACGTCTCACCCAATTCCCGCAGATTCTCGACAAATACGGAATGACTGCGGCAAACATGGAGCGGGAAGCATCCAAGCGCGGGGTTCAGATAATTACGATCTCCTTCAACGGTCCAACGCAGGACCCTACACAAACCAAGGCGGTTGTCGAGAACGCACGCAAGGCGATGCAGTTTCTACAAGGTTTCGGCGCCAAACATTTAGTTGTCTTCTCGCCTGGACGAAAGGACATGACTGACGCGTCGTTCAAAACGATGTGCCAAACCTTTAACCGCATCGGCGAGGCGGCAGGGGAAATGGGTTTTCGCGCCGGCTTACACAATCACCTCGACCAGATGGTGGAGAATGAGGCCGAAGTCGACAAGTGCATGGCGATGACCGATCCCAAGCTGTTCTGGTTCTCGCCGGACATTGCGCATACGTACCTGCCAGGAATGGACCCCGCAAAAATTATGGATCGGTATAAGACCCGATTGATGCTCGTCGACTATAAAGACGCCAAACGCGGAATAGCAAAATTCCGGGAGAGTATCTTCGACTTCGGAGATGGCGACATCGATTT
>DASQLD010000169.1:0-19138 GCA_035630195.1 Bryobacteraceae bacterium | reverse complement strand
CTCAAGTTCAACGTCTTCGTCCACCAGAAGTGGACTCCTTATCTAATGATGGTGACGCTGTTCAACTCGGTGTCGGGCATGAACGACTTTGCCGAGGAGGCGACCTATCGATTCACCGGTGAGATCGAACTCGATGGACAGCAGAGTGTGTCACTCGCGACCATGCTCGCTCCCGGCGAGCTTCCCGTGCCTACCTCAATGGTGCTGGCAGGTTATTGGGGCGACAAGTTCAATCGGCTCTTCGGAAATGCCGTAAAGATGCCGCGTCTGAAGAGCGTCAACGCGACCATTGACCTTCTTCCCGAGCGACGCATTGCCACCCTCGAACAAGCCTGGCTACCAACCCCCGAAGTACAGGCAGGCTCGGAAGTTCCCGTCAAAGTCTATCTGCGGCCATTCCGCGGCGAGCGCATTGAGCGCGAAATCACCGTCAAGATCCCGGCGGGCATGCCGAAGGGCGAACATCGCATTCTGTTGAGCGATGCAGAAACGCTCAATCGCCGGCAAAGTGTCGCAGCGACGGCGAACCGCTTCATGGATATTCCCGAAACCGTATCTCTTCTGAACCAGGAACGCAGCAACAATCGACTTTATGTGTCGTTGGTGCAGAACCGTCCGACATTCTATGAAGACGATAAGACCATGCCGAGTCTGCCCGCCTCCGTGCTGAACGTGATGCAGGCCAGCCGTGCCGCCAGCCGCCCCCTCGTCAGTTCGGGCGACAGCACATACCAACAAGCTTCGGTACCGTTCGAGTTCGTCGTTAACGGCAGCCAGGCGCTGAAAATTACCGTCAAATAGTCCACAAGAAGATCTGCTTAATGATTCGAACCTTTCGCCTGGCGTCGTGTGCCGCCGCCTCGTTTGTGATTGCCGCGCTCTCATCGACCGCTTATGCCGTAGAAACAAAGAGTTGGGTCCACGCGGGGCAAGCCGACTTTGAAAAGGGAACGCTCGAAAATCTGTCGCTGAGCAGCGACGGGCGGCTCACCCTGGCTCCGGTGTTTCGCGAACTCGCCGATCCATCCGTGGCTTATCTCTGGACCTTGGCCTCGGACTCGAAGGGCACCCTCTACACGGGCGGTGGAAGTCCGGCCAACGCGAACTCTAAGCTGATCGCAGTTGAATCGACTGGCAAATCGCGTGTGGTCGCGGAACTCCCCGGGCTGCAGATCCAGTCCATTGCAATCGATAAGCAGGATCGGGTGTTCGTTGCGACCGCTCCGGACGGCAAGGTTTATCGCGTCGACGCGAATGGCAAGTTCGACACGTTTTACGATCCCAAAGCTAAATACATCTGGGCGATCGCCTTCAATAGTACGGGTGAACTCTTCGTCGCGACCGGTGATGGCGGCGAGATCCATAAGGTCGGCGCCGACGGGAAGGGCGCGAGCTTCTTCAAGACCGAAGAGACGCACGCCCGGTCATTAGCGATCGATTCGAAAGACAATATCATCGTCGGTACTGAGCCGGGCGGACTGATTCTCCGCATCTCTCCTACTGGCGCCGGGTTCGTTTTGCACCAGACCGCCAAGCGTGAAGTGACGAGCGTAGCCGTCAACGAAGCGGGTGTCATCGTTGCTGCCGCGGTCGGCAACAAGACCGGTTCAGGGTCCATAAGCACGCCTGGTCCTTTAGCGATTCCGACTCCCGCACTGGCGCCCGCCCCGATGAGCGGCGCGGGCGGAGCCAGAGGCGCGGCGCCCCCGCCCATTACGCCAATCGCTCCGGCGCCCGTCGCTTCATCGGTGACGGGCGGATCTGAGGTCTATCGCATCGGCACGGACAATTACCCGCAACGCATCTGGCAGCATGCGCAAGACATTGTCTACGCCGTTGGCTTCGATTCGCAAGGCCGGGCGATACTCGGGACTGGCAACAAGGGGAACATCTATCGCATTGATTCGGATCTTGTCAGCACGCTTCTGATAAACGCATCGCCCACACAGGTCACTGCTTTTAGTGCCGGCCCGAAGGGTCGGCTGTTTGCAGCAACCGGAAACGTCGGAAAGATCTATCAAGTTGGTCCTGAACTACAGAAAACGGGATCGTTTGAAAGCGAGGCGCTGGACGCCCAGCACTTCTCCTATTGGGGCCGGGTGCGTCACAAAGGCGATCCGAATCAAGGTTCAGTTGTCATCGAAACGCGCTCCGGAAATCTCGACCGACCACAAAAGAACTGGAGTGCTTGGGCCCGCGTCAACGAGAGCGCTCGCATTGCATCGCCTTCGGCCCGATTCCTGCAATACCGTATCTCGCTTAATGGCGGCACACAAGGCGCCTCTCCGGAGCTTCGGGAGATTGAGCTTGCTTACATGCCGAAAAACGTCGCGCCTGTTATTGAGGAAATCGACATCACTCCAGCAAACTATCGATTCCCCGCGCCGACTCTGAATGTATCCGCAAGCAACACAATTACGCTTTCGCCTCTCGGTCAGCGCAAGAGACCGAATGGGCCATCGATCTCGCTGGATGGTTTGTCCTCGAGTCAGTCGATGCAGTATGCCAAGGGCAGCTTGGGCGTTCGATGGCTCGCCAACGATCCGAACAGCGATGACCTTGTGTTCAAGCTCGAGATGCGAGGCGTTCAGGAACAGGAATGGAAGCTGCTTCGGGACAAGTTGAAAGAAAGGTCGTATAGCTGGGAGTCGAATACGTTTCCTGACGGCGAATATGTTATGCGCGTGACGGCGTCCGATTCCCCTGACAATCCTCCGGACCAGGCGCTCTCGGTAACAATCGAGAGCGAACGTTTCATGATTGACAATACTGCCCCGCGGATCACGGCGCTCACTGGGACAAGAGCGGGCTCGAAGGTCAACGCGCATTGGCGCGCTACGGATGAACGCAGCGTTATCAGCAAAGCCGAGTACTCATTGAACGGTAGCGAATGGATTGTTGTTCAGCCGACGACGCGGTTATCCGACGCTCCCGAATTGCAATACGATCTCGCAATCGAAGCTCCGGGAGCGGGTGAGCGCACGATTGCTATTCGCGTGACGGACGAGTACGACAACCAATCTGTCGAGAAGGTGATCGTTCGCTAGAAATGTGAAACTGACGACAGCCAACGCTTCGTCTCAATGGCGGAGTGAATGAATGCGGTTGCTTTCCAGTTTCTTAGTCCTTTCGATCAGCGCGTTCGGCGCGAGTCCGATTATCTTCGGAGGACGCGGCGGCGCGCTAGTCAGCGACAGTCCTGCGAGCCTTGCGAATACGTACGGCAGCGGTTCGATCAACAGGACCTACGTTGTCGGACCCACTCTAGGGGTTCGTCTACCGTTGGGCTTCTCTGTTGAAGGGGACGCGCTCTACAATCGCCAGAGCCTGAATTTTGGACAGTTCGGGGGATTGTCGGCTGCCACACATGCGGACTCGTGGGAGTTTCCTGTGATGGCTAAGTTCACTGCGGGAAAGGCGATGATCGCTCCGGTCTTCGGCGCTGGTGTGAGCGTGCGGCACATCAACGACTTTGGAAGCGTCCCGTCGTACCTTTTCGGCAGCACGGAACAAAATACGATCGGATGGGTTGCATCGGCTGGTTTCCAATTTCGTGCCGGACCTATGCACGTCACTCCGGAATTTCGTTATACGCGATGGGAGAGCAGCAACTTCGCCCAGTCAATTGTCGATTCTTTCGTGCCTGGCCGCAATGCCGCGCAGGTCCTGATCGGCCTGACGTTCTGAGCTGTCAACTTATTCGAAGAGCGCCTCGCGCAAACGGCCGAGATCATCTTCGTTGTTATAGAAGTGAGCTGACACGCGCAATCGCCCGTGACGCGCAGACACCAGGATTCGGTTTTCTTCGAGTGAGCGAGCAAGAGCGGAAGCATCACGATCAGGAAAACGCGCCGTCACAATTCCAGACCCGCGATGCTCGATTTGACCGCCCGCGCTCTCCAGTAAATGCGCGCACTGCCTGGCAAGATCGAGCACGCGAGCTTCGATCCGATCCATTCCGAGTTCAAGCATCATTTCGAGCGACGCGCCCATCGCATACAGGCTCGCGAAATTCAACATGCCGCCCTCGTATTTTTCAGCGGTATTGACGAATTCCGGCGCGCCATGATGAAGACTATCGACGCGGCGCCAGTCCTTATGACTGCGCCATCCGATTACATTTGGTTTGAGTTGCTCACGTAACGAAGGGCGCACATACATGAAGCCAGCGCCATTGGGGCTCAACAGCCATTTATAGCCATGGGCCGCCAGCATGTCCGGTTGTACTGCGGCGACATCGAATTGCAACGCTCCCAGGCTTTGGGTGCCATCGAGGTAATAGACAATGCCACGATCACGGAGAACGCGTCCTAGTTCCTCCACGGGAACCCGAAAACCGGTGCTATAGTTCACGGTGCTGACAGCCACCAGACGCGTGTCTTCGGTGAGGCTCTCGTAGAGACGCGACCAGGGGACCTCGAGGAACTCCACACCCTGGCTCTTGAGTAGCGACGGCCAGTAGAGATTGTTGGGAAATTCGTTCTCGAGCGTAACGACTTGATCACCCGGCTTCCAGTCGATCCCGCTCATCAACAGACTCAAACCTGTCGCTGCGTTCGGAACGAAGGCGATGTCGTCACGGGAACAATGAATCAGCTTTGCGATGGAATCACGGATGGCGTCGACATCGTCGAACCAATCGAGAAAATCGGCGCATGCCAGTTCGTCCCGATGTTCGAAATGGCGGGCTACCGCCTCGGTTGCCCTACGTGGGAGTTGCCCGAACGTAGCCGTATTCAAGAACGTCCGGTACGCCAGAGCAGGGAACTCGGCGCGGACGGACGCCCAATCAGGAGGCGCTATGGATTCGCTTGCGGACATACTCGACCGCCTCTGCTAGCGGAACATCGCTCGACTGCTTGGTACGCCGTTCGACGATCTCAACGAGCCCCTGCGCCAGTTTCTTACCGATCGTGATGCGATACGGAATCCCGACAAGATCGGCATCCTTGAACTTCACACCCGGACGCTCATCGCGATCGTCGAGCACTGTGTCTAACCCCGCCGCCTTGCATGCGGCGAGCAGTCCGTCGGCAGCCTCTCGCTGCGCAGCGTCGGCATAATTCACAGGCGTGATCACAACTTCAAAGGGAGCGATCGACGGAGGCATCGAGATTCCGTCTTTATCGTTATATAACTCCACTGCGGCGCATAAGACACGTTCCACCCCGATGCCATAGGAGCCCATGATCGGCGTGATTTCTTCGCCCGATTCGTTCAGTACTTTCAAGCCCAAAGCGTCAGAATATTTGTAGCCTAGCTTGAAAATATGCCCGATCTCGACGGATTTCCGGATCTCGAGCGGATCGCCCGATTCGAGGGAAGTATCTCCCGGCGCTACTTGACGCAAATCGAAGAATTCAGCCTTGAAATCCTTGCCAGGAGTGACATTTTTCAAGTGATAGTCATTCTCATTTGCGCCTGCAATCATGTTGCGGCGGCCTTGCAGCGCAGTGTCTGCTACGATGCGCATATTCGTAACGCCGACAGGCCCAAGTGAGCCAGCGTCGGCGCCGAAGTACTGACGGATCTCTTCTGCGTGCGCGGGCCGAATATCTTTACCGCCCGTGACGTCGGCGAACTTCGTCTCACTCAAGCTGTGGTCCCCTCGCAGCAGAGCGAGGACGGGTTTGCCGTCGGAAACCATCACAAGGCTTTTCATCTGGGACGCTTCAGGCAGACTGGTGAACTCCGCCACTTCCGCGATGGTCTTTTTGTTAGGAGTGTGAAACTTCTCGGGAGCGTGATCCCCTTCCGGGTCCGGAGTACTGAGAGGAGCAGGACGCGACACTGCCTTCTCCATATTCGCTGCATAGCCGGTCTTGGGATTCGATACGACGAAGTCTTCACCTGCATCCGTTGCGACCATAAACTCGTGCGACTGGCTCCCGCCCATCGAACCTGAGTGAGCCTCGACCGCGACGTACTGCAACCCGCACCGATCAAAGATTCGGCGATAGGCCGTGTAGTGTTTGTCGTAGGCTGCGTCGAGCCCAGCCTGATCGATGTCGAAGGAATACGAGTCCTTCATGATGAACTGCCGCACCCGCAATAATCCGGATTTGGGTCGGGGCTCGTCCCGGAACTTGGTCTGGATTTGATACCAGATTTGCGGTAATTGCTTGTAGCTGCGCAGCTCTCCACGGGCAACCGCAGTCATATTCTCTTCATGCGTCATGCCGAGGCACAAGGGGCGGCCGAAGCGATCCTTCATCCGGAACATGTTGTCGCCCATGACGTCCCACCGGCCGGACTCCTGCCACAATTCCGCCGGCTGAAGCGCAGGCAGCAGCATCTCCTGCCCTCCGATGGTGTCCATTTCCTCACGAATGATTCGCTGGATTTTTTGAAGGGAACGCTGGGCAAGAAACAGGTAATTATAGATACCGGCCGAGAGTTGACGGATGTAGCCGGCTCGCAGCAGCAACTGATGACTAATGACTTCGGCTTCGGCGGGAATCTCCCGAAGAGTAGGGATAAAAAGAGTGCTCCAGCGCATATCGTTGATCCTGGTTTTTAGAATGATGCTTTTTGAAGCTATGCGCCGCGCCCTAGAGGGCTGCGTGCGCGCAAGGCCTACAGGAATAAGCCCAATTCTAGCATGGTAAAATTGCTTTTCGACCCCCATGAAGATTGCTATAGCAGCCGATCACGCGGGCTTCTCTCTGAAAGAGACATTGCGCGACAGGCTCCAGACTGCGGGTCATGACTTGATCGACTTTGGCGCCTTCTCATCCGAATCGACGGACTATCCCGATTATGCCGTTGCGGTGGCTGAAGCAGTCGCTTCGGGCAAAGCCGCTCGCGGGATTTTGGTTTGTTTTACGGGCGCTGGTATGTCCATCGCTGCGAACAAGGTTGCCGGCGTTCGCGCTGCAGTCGGTACGCGAGCCGAGGCGGTTCAGCTTGTTCGCGAGCACAATGACGCCAATGTAATCGCGTTGGGCGCCAAGTTTCTCTCGGCGGATGAAGCGGCGCAATTGGTCGATGTCTTTCTCACTACCAATTTCGATGGCGGAGCGCGTCACACGCGCAGAATTCAAAAGATTGCCGCGATAGAGCGCACACAAAATCAGGAGCAAGTACTAAAAGCATGAATGAACAGCGAAAGATGGCCCGCGGTCTGGCCGAGGCTGATCCCGCCGTCTATGAGGCGATCCGCGCGGAACTCGAGCGGCAGGACAGCAACATCGAACTGATCGCCAGCGAGAATTTCGTTTCGGAGGCCATTCTCGAAGCGGCAGGCAGCGTCTTCACGAATAAATACGCCGAAGGCTACCCGGGCCGGCGCTACTATGGCGGCTGCGAGAATGCTGACGTCGTTGAAAATCTGGCTCGCGATCGCGCCAAGGAACTGTTCAAGGCCGAATATGCGAACGTACAGCCCCATTCGGGCTCGCAGGCGAATCAGGCCGCTTATGCCGCGGTGATTCAACCCGGCGATACCGTTCTGGGGATGAATCTCGCCCATGGCGGGCACTTGACCCACGGTCATCATTTGAACTTCTCGGGCAAGACCTACAATATTGTCCCCTACGGAGTGCGCAAAGAGGACGAACTCATCGACTACGATGAGCTTGCTCGTCTCGCGCTCGAGCACAAGCCAAAGATGATCATCGCAGGGGCCAGCGCCTATCCGAGAATTATCGACTTTAAGAAGTTTCGCGAAGTAGCAGATTCGGTCGGAGCCATCTTCGTCGTCGATATGGCTCATTTTTCGGGCCTGGTAGCCGCCGGCCTTTACCCGAATCCCTGCGAGTACGCCGATATTGTCACTTCTACCACCCACAAGACGCTTCGTGGTCCCCGTTCCGGTTTAATCCTGGCTCGAGAGAAATACGGTAAAGAGATCGACAAAACCGTCTTTCCCGGGCATCAGGGTGGACCGCTTATGCACGTAATTGCGGCTAAGGCGGTCTGTTTTAAGGAAGCGATGACCTCTGATTTTGTTGACTATCAGAAGCAAGTCATCGCGAATGCTAAGACGCTGGCGGCCGGTTTGGCTGAAGAAGGGTTCCGCATTGTTTCGGGCGGGACGGATAGCCATCTTCTGCTCGTCGACGTTTTCGCCAAGGGGATCCGCGGGAAAGAGGCGGAGATCGCGCTGGATAAGGCTCACATTACGGCGAACAAGAACGGCATTCCCTTCGACGTCAATCCGCCACTGAATCCGAGTGGCATCCGTCTGGGCAGCCCAGCCGTGACGACGCGAGGGTTCCGTGAGCAGGAGATGAAGGAGGTGGCTTCCTGCATTTCTCAAGTGCTCGGTAATCACGCTTCGGAAGAGAATCTGGCCGCAGTTCGTTCACGAGTCAAGACACTGACGCAGAAGTTTCCTCTTTATAGCTGGAAGAGCACAACCGTCGGCGCTTGAACGGCCTCTATGCAGGCGCTCCGCATTGTCATTGATGTCCGCCACATCAAGGACTTTGGGATAGGCACGTACATTCGCAACCTCGTTAAGGCTCTCAGCGAGATCGATTCTCACAATAAGTATCTGCTCGCTGCGAACCCCGGGGACGTTGCCGACCTCCCGCAAATGCCCGGCAATTTCGAGACAGTTGTCTACCACAGGCCTCGCCGTCGCTACCTGCACGATGTCGCCTATCCATGGTTCTTACGGGGACTCGCTCCAGACCTCGTCCACCTCCCAATGAGCAATGTTCCTCTGATCATGCGGAGCCCCTATGTCGTGACAATTCACGATATGAGCAGCTTTCTTTTTGGCGGCCGCTCGGGATTTGGGGAAAATATGCGGCTCTATCGGTTTCGCCGCGGCCTGATGCGGGCTGACCGGGTTATCGCTGTCTCGACTGCAACACGCCGGGACGTGGAAAATCTACTCGGAGTTCCCACAGAACGCTTACGCTTGGTCTACAGCGCTCCCGATCCGAACTTCCTCAACTTTCGTTCCCAACCTGCTGTCCGGGAAAGGCTGCTGGAACGATTTCAGATCCAGTACCCGTACATCCTGTATGCCGGAAGAATCCGGCCCCACAAGAATATTCCTCGGTTGATCGAGGCGTTTAATGTAGTTCGCGGACAACTGGAAAGTCACCCGGAACTCAAAGACTTACGTCTGCTGATTATTGGCGACGAGATCAGCCGAAATCCCGAGGTCCGGAGAGCGGTAGCGCAAACACGTTCGGAGCAGGTAGTGCGCTTTCTCGGCTTCGTACCGTTTGAAACACTACGGGAATTTTATTCGGCTGCGAGCGCTTTCGCTTTTCCATCTCTGTACGAGGGTTTTGGATTACCGCCGCTCGAGGCTATGGCCACCGGAATTCCGGTAGTCACATCGTCAGTGAGTTCCTTGCCTGAAGTGGTAGGAGACGCCGCGATGGTGGTGAACCCCGAGAACGTATTCGATATCGCGCGGGGTCTCTACGAGGTTCTGGTCGACAAGGAGTTGCGCGCCAAGCTAATTGCTGCCGGTTATGAGCAGGTGCGCCAGTTCAATTGGAGCCGTACGGCGCAACAGACGCTCGAAGTTTACAAAGAGGTTGCGCGCCGCCGGTAATTCAGCTCCCGGTAAAAAAGCACCTCATTTGCGGGGAATCTGAGCGCCACTCACCCCTCATTCCCCCCTCCATATTGATTGATTAAGTGATATTCCATTCGTACAAGGGCGTCGTTAAATAAGCACGCGCGCGGATAAATTGGTTTAGATGCCGTCCCTCCATAGAGATACGATGCCAGCCGGGCGTATGACCGTATACGTCGTCAGGTATCAAATAGAGCGCGTTTTCTGATAATTGAACGCGTCGCACTACTCCGCCGCTCCCGGATTTCACAACATAATAAGCCCCTCGATCGATATTTGCGCGTGCGCGGTGCGATTGGTCGAGCAGAGCGATGTCCCCAGCCGAAAAGGTATTTGACATGCGGGCATCTTCGGTGAGACGGACGGCAACCGGGTTATCGATACTCGCTACCTGGGAAGCGTGGAATGGCATACGCTCAGTCAGCCCGGCTTCCGTTGGCCAAGGAGATGTCGGTCCGATACTTCCTCTTAATACCGGCACGTACACGTAACCGCCGCCGGGATCGTCGAAGTTTAAGTAGGCCTTAATATGATCGCGTTGGATCAGATCGAGAAGAGATAAGCGCAAATGTTGCAATATCTGATCGCTTAGCTCCGGGGAAAGCACGCGGGCGCCTTTCAAAACGTTATGAATGTGCGGTTGTGATACGCCAACAAGTTTTGCGAGACCACGTTCTGTAAGCTCTCCATTCCTCACTCTCGACCGGAGAACCGCCACAAGGGAACTCCGAACTTCGGTGAACATCATTTCCTTACCCCACCCGACCTATTCCTCATAGCTATACGCAAAATTTGCAGGTACTAGGAAGATTTTACCCTTTGGCGCTGACACGGGCAGGAGTTAAGACCCGAGCCCAGCACGACTTTTTGCAGGTTGTTGCATCTAGTGCAGTTGCGCGTGTAGCTGGGTCAATAAGTTCTCTGATTCAAAATACCTTAACCACCCTAGGTAGTTTTCCTAATAGACGAAAAAATAGTCGATTATAGGATGGATTTCAGAGAGACGGTCCCAAGGGACTAAAAAAAAGGTAAAAAAACAACAATGGAGTGGAATCAATCTGAAGTCCTGGCGCTTGCCATGGAAAAGTGTGTTTCTTGCAAAGGGTTCGGGATGCGGCCCTCACGCAACAACACGACGACAGCATGTAACTGCGTGCTGCGGAGTATCTTCCGGAAATGTTTCGACCGGTTTAAGACGTCGATGATTCGGAAGGAGAGCATCCTTAGCAGGCCGTATCTCCAACACACATCCTCTCCACATGGGAAGTTGTCATGGGGTCGCAAAGATGAAGAGTATGCTGCCGACTTTATGTTGGTAGTAAAGCGGACGCTTACGCCGGCGGATTATAAAATTTTTAATTATCATTTTATTTTGGGCGCCGATTGGCGTCTCTGCTGCCGCAAGATGAATATCGATAAGGGCCTATTTTTTCATTCTATATATCGCATCACCGCCAAGCTAGGCCGTACGTTTGCCGAGCTGGAACCATACGCACTATATCCGCTGCACGAATATTTTTATGGAGAACAACGCAGCACGCAAGCCAAAGTAGTAGAGATTCGCAAAGAGCAATCCCTGAGCGCCAAGGTCCCGCTCAGCAAGGTCGCCTAAGCGTTCCGTCCGGCAGAGGGGCTCCCAAATGCCCCTCTGCTAGACTGAACGTATGACTCTGGAAGAGTTGGAAAGAGAGTACGTTACGCTCCGTCGGCAAGCTGAAGCCGTACGGAGCTATCTTTGACGCGCCCGCCAAAAGATCCCGCCTTCAAAGCACAGAAGAAGATATCAGTTCTGCGGATTTCTGGAATTCTCCCGAACGTAGCCAAAAAATAATGCAGGATCGCAAGCGCCTCGAGGAAGCTCTCGAGAACGACAGCAAAGTCGGCGCTGCGGTGTCCGATCTCGATACGCTTTTCGAACTCATGCGCGAAGGCGAGGATGTTCACAGCGAACTCGAACGCGAAATCCGCGCGTTTTCGCAGCAGCTCGAGAAACTCGAAACCAGCATGTTGCTGTCGGGCGAGAATGATCATCGCAGCGCGATCGTGACAATTCACCCTGGCGCAGGCGGAACCGAAAGCCAGGATTGGGCGGAAATGCTTCTTCGTATGTACCTTCGGTGGACAGAGAGGAACGGTTTCGGCTCTGAGGTTACCGATCGGCTAGAGGGTGAAGGCGCCGGAATTAAGTCAGCAACCTTCGAGGTTAATGGCGAAGGCGCCTATGGCCTGCTTCAATCGGAAATCGGTGTTCACCGTCTGGTGCGAATTTCGCCGTTCGATTCTGCCGCGCGAAGGCATACTTCTTTCGCGTCGGTGTTTGTTTATCCGCAGGTGGACGAAGAGATCAAGATCGACATAAAGCCGGATGATCTTCGAGTGGACGTTTTCCGGGCCAGTGGCGCAGGGGGACAACACGTAAATCGCACAGAGTCCGCGGTTCGAATGACGCATCTTCCCACCGGGATTGTGGTTCAGTGCCAGAACGAGCGTTCGCAACATAAAAATCGCGCTAGCGCTATGAAACAACTGCGAGCACGTCTTTTTGAATTCGAGCTGGAGAAAAAGCGCGAGGAAGAGCGGAAACTCGAGGACACAAAACTCGATGTGAACTTCGGTAGTCAGATCCGGAGTTACGTTCTGGCCCCCTATCGCCTTATAAAAGACCATCGGACGAAATACAGTGTGGGCGACGTCGATCGGGTGCTTGACGGTGATATGGAAGGGTTTATTCACGCTTTCCTAGTTTGGAAACGCACCGGAAAGATTGCCTCCGATGGCGCAGACGAACTTCCCGACTAACGAGAAACTTGATCACGCCGCCGCGATCTTGCGGGCCGGCGGATTAGTCGCTTTTCCTACGGAAACCGTATATGGGTTGGGCGCCAACGCGCTTGACCCGGCTGCAGTTGCCAAGATCTACGCAGCCAAAGGGCGGCCGGCATCCAGCCCCTTGATCGTCCACGTCTCTTCGGTTGAGATGGCGATGACTGTCGTCGATGAATGGCCGCAGGAGGCGGCAGCTCTGGCGCGGCAGTTTTGGCCGGGTCCATTGACGCTGGTGATGAAGAAGAAACCGGTCATTCCTGCTGAAGTTACCGCCGGTCTCAGTACAGTTGGCGTTCGAATTCCGTCGCACCCGGTCGCCTTGCAGTTGATCGAACGGGCGGGAGTTCCCGTGGCGGCGCCCAGCGCCAACCGGTTTACGGAGCTTTCGCCCACGCAAGCTCAGCACGTGCGTGATGGGTTGGGCGATCGCGTCGATTGCATCCTCGATGGAGGACCGACGGATATTGGGATCGAGTCGACTGTTCTATCGATCATTCGTGGCAGGCTTGAGTTGTTACGTCCCGGAATGGTCACACTTCGGCAGATTGAAGCTGCCACTGGCTGCAGGGTCAGCCAATCTGTCCTTCCTTCGGAGACCGCGCATGCGTCTCCGGGTCTTCATGCGAAGCATTACAGTCCGGCGACAAAGCTGATCGTTTCGACCGAGTTGCCAGTCGCCAAAGTGGCGTACCTCTGGTGGAAAAACCCTCTTCCCGCAGATGGGAGCTTTCGCATGTCTGCTGACCCGGGAGTGTATGCGCGCGATCTGTACGCGATACTTCACCAGCTCGATGGCTTGGATTTCGACGTTATTGTCGTTGAACCTGTACCCGCATCGGAAGAGTGGGAGGGAATTCGAGACCGGTTGAAACGGGCAAGCTCGTGAGCTGTGTACAAGGCTGGAGATCGCGTGTTTTTAAGCGACCGATTGCGTCGCTTCAAGCGCAGGTCTCCAGCCATTACAAGAGTACCGACGTTGCCCTTCCGACAAAAGTCCTCAAACCGTCACTCAGACCAGCCCATGCGGGTAAAAAAGCAGACCCAGATGGGGTGGCGCCGCTGCGATGACTCTTTATCACTTTGGCTTAGCTTTGAGGCTATTCAAGCTCAAGAGCTTACGTGACGCGATTTCGAATTTCCTCTCCAATCCTCGCAGACGATGATCGAGTTGGATGGCCGGGATCCAAGAAACTTTACCGTCACAGGACCGGAAAAACCTTCGAAATAGTCTGTTTGGGAGGCAAGATCGGAAATATCTTGTGAGGCCTCATAGCGTACTCCACGCCAGTGATAGCTGTAATGCACGACTCCATCCTGGGCGCCGGTCACGTATCCTTCGATCACGCGGCCGGACGTTCTGACTAATTCTCGACGCCGGCGTTCCTTGTCCTTCGGGTTATTTCGCCAGCGCAGTCTCGCGACCGATGCAATCGAACCGGCGACCACCGCTGCCGTCGCGCCCCAGCCCAGCACAACCTGCAGATCCATCTAGCGGGATGCGGGAACTTCCTCGAAAGTCTTACCCCAATCCTTGAGGAACTGTTCGAGACCGCGATCGGTGAGCGGGTGATTAAAGAGTTGGTCGACTACCTTAAACGGCATCGTTCCGATGTGCGCTCCGGCGATAGCCGATGCGGCGACGTGATTCGGAGTCCGTAGAGAAGCTGCCAAAATCTGCGTTTTGAAGCCGTAATTATCGTAGATCTGCACAATCTGGTGGATAAGCTCCATCCCGTCCTGACCAATATCGTCCAGACGCCCGACGAATGGACTGACGATATACGCTCCTGCCTTGGCCGCTAGCAACGCTTGCGACGCGGAGAAGGTCAGCGTGACATTCGTTCGCAAACCCTCCTTCTTTGACAAGATTGCGCAGGCCTTGATACCGTCGCGAGTCAGAGGCACTTTTACCACTACGTTTTTGTGGATTTTGGCGAGTTTGCGACCTTCCACGACCATCTCATCGGCAGTGAGCGCAACTACTTCGGCGCTAATATCGCCGTCAATAATGTCGCAGATTCGCGCAATCTGCTCCTCGATGGGGCGTCCTTCTTTGGCGATCAACGATGGATTTGTCGTAACTCCGTCGATGATGCCCCAATCAGCGCCTTTCTTCAGCTCGTCAAGATTTGCAGTGTCAAGAAAGATTTTCATGCGTAATTATCCTCGGATGACGGGGTTGCGGAGAAGACCGATACCAGGGATTTCCACTTCGACAGTCTGACCGGGCAACATGGGTCCGACGCCCGGAGGAGTGCCTGTTGCAATCAGATCGCCCGGTTCCAGCATCATGCAGGCAGTGACGAACGCGATTATAACATCCACCGGGAAGATCATATCCGTCAAAGGTCCGTCCTGTTTTACTTCGCCATCCACTCTCGTGATGACGCGGAGACTTGACAGGTCCACTTCCTCTTTTGGAACGAGCCAGGGGCCAACCGCGCAGAAAGTATCGAAACCTTTGCCGCGTGTAAACTGAACATCTTTGCGTTGGATATCCCGCGCGGTGACATCGTTCAAGCAGGTGTAGCCTTTGACGTAATTCATAGCTTCTTCGCGACTCACATGCTTTGCCTTACGCCCTATAACGACGCCCAGTTCTCCTTCGAAATGAACGTTTTGCGAGATGGCTGGATAAACAATGGACTCTCCGTGCGCGATGAGCGAGGATGGCGGCTTCAAGAAGATGAGAGGCTCGGAGGGTACTTCATTACCCAGTTCTTTGGCGTGTTCCGCATAATTGCGGCCGACGCAAACGATTTTTGTAGGCGAGCACGGCGGAAGCAAACGAGCATTTTTCGGTAGGTTGTCGAAATCCGCCTGAAGAACATGGGGGTCATGGTCGGGCGCGGTTGACGCGCAGTCGGGCGACGTCGTGTAGCGAACCAGCTTTGGCATGGGGAACGTTTCCATGCTACCGCGAAACACCGGCGCGAACTTAGCGTCCAATTCGGCGTGACACATCAAGTTGCAGGATCAGTCGCGGGCTTTCTGGCAACGGCTCCGATGACGGTTGCGATGGGCGCATTGCACAAAATGTTGCCCCCCGAACATCAGGATCCGTTACCTCCGGAACAAATCGTCGAAAACGCCGCTGAGGCCGTGGGGGTGGATTTAGGGCCGAGCGAGAATACACATCAGGCCGTTACGATGGCGGCGCACTTCAGTTACGGCGCTACGGTGGGCGCGTTCTACGCACCGCTCGCAGGCACGACCGGCTTGCCACGCGCCGCCGAAGGAATGCTTTTCGGGCTGGCAGTGTGGGGAGGGAGCTATCTCGGAATGATCCCGGGAGCGGGATTATACAAATCGCCCAAGAACGAGGCGCCCGAAAGGCATGCGGTCATGATTGCCGCTCACCTTATCTGGGGCGCTTCGCTCGGCGTGCTGGTTGGTGTGCTGTCCGGGGACGGGAAGGGAAAGGCCGCAGCAAGACGCTGACCTTAGTCGTCAGTGTCCCCGACCTTTAGGACAGCGAGGAATGCTTCCTGAGGAATTTCCACTCGGCCGACGCGCTTCATGCGGCGCTTGCCTTCCTTCTGTTTTTCTAAAAGCTTGCGTTTTCGGCTGATGTCACCGCCGTAACATTTTGCCAGGACGTTCTTGCGAATCGCCGCGACCGTCTCGCGCGCGATGATTTTCCCGCCGATCGCTGCCTGGAGAGCGACCTCAAACATCTGTCGCGGGATCAACTTTCGCAGCCGTTCGATGAGGGCTTTTCCACGCTCATAGGAAACGTCCCGGTGAACGATGATCGAAAGCGCATCCACCGATTCGCCTGCCACCATTATGTCGAGCTTGACCATCGGCGAAGTACGGTGCCCTGCTAGGTGGTAGTCGAGGGACGCATAACCTCGGGACGCTGATTTCAAGCGGTCGTAGAAATCGAGCACGATCTCGTTCAACGGGACTTCATAAACCAGCATGACGCGTCCCCCGCCGAGATATTCGAATTTCTTCTGATTTCCACGCTTCTCTTCGAGTAGCTTTAGAATTTCCCCGATGTACTCTTCGCGGGTGATGACGGTGGCTTCGATGATCGGCTCGTCGATTTGCTTGATCTCGGATGGGTTGGGGAACTTGGTTGGGTTCTCGACTGTGACTACTTCGCCGTTGGAAAGAGTGACGAGATACCGAACGCCTGGCGCAGTCGTGATCAGGTCGATGTTGAATTCGCGCTCTAATCGTTCCTGAATGATCTCCATGTGGAGAAGTCCCAGGAACCCGCAACGAAAACCGAAGCCCAACGCTACTGAATTTTCCGGTTCGAAATTGAAGGCGCTGTCGTTCAGCCGTAGCTTTTCGAGGGCATCTCGTAACAGGCCATGCTCATGGGATTCAACCGGGTACAAGCCGGCGAAGACCATCGGCTTGATCTCCTGAAACCCGGGAAGCGCCTCGGCTGCCGGTCGGGCGGCGTCTGTGATTGTGTCGCCGATTTTCGCGTCGGAAACAGTCTTGATATTGGCGAAAATGAATCCCGCTTCTCCGGCTGCGAGAACATCGCACGGAACCGGCTTTGGCGATTGATAGCCCAAGCCCTCGATTTCGTGTAGGCTGTCATTCTGCATCAAACGGATCTTCTGCCCGATTCGCATCGTGCCGTCAACGATTCGGACGAGAATGATGACGCCTCGATACGGGTCGAACCAGGAATCGAAGATTAGAGCACGGAGTGGGGCTTCGGGATCGCCACTCGGTGGAGGTACACGTTGCACGACCGATTCGAGGATGTCTTCGATACCGATTCCTTGCTTTGCACTGGCTAAGACTGCGTCTGTGGCGTCGAGTCCAATGACTTGCTCGATCTGTTCGCGAATACGATCCGGCTCGGCCGACGGCAGATCGATCTTGTTGATGACCGGGATGATTTCGAGGTTGTGGTTGAGCGCGAGATACGTGTTTGCGAGGGTCTGAGCCTCGACTCCTTGCGACGCGTCGACAACGAGCAATGCACCTTCGCAGGCCTGAAGACTTCGGGATACTTCGTAAGTGAAGTCCACATGACCGGGTGTATCGATCAGGTTGAGTTGATAATCCTCTCCGTCTTTTGCTTTGTAATCCAGACGAACGGCATGGGCCTTAATTGTGATTCCGCGCTCTCGCTCAAGGTCCATCGAGTCGAGAACCTGGTCCATCATTTCCCGCTTGGACAGGGCTCCCGTGAACTCGAGCAAGCGATCGGCCAGCGTCGACTTCCCGTGGTCGATATGCGCAATGATCGAAAAATTCCTTATGTGCTTGGGGTCCATGCGGTATGATGAGGCTAAACTTCAGTATCCCATATGTCGTACAAAAATATCGTATTTGAGCATTCCGACGAGGGCGTTGCGACGATCATCGTCAGCCGTCCTGAGAAGCTCAACGCGATGAATCGGGATACTATGGAAGACCTCGAAACGGCGTTTTCGTTTGTGCAAAACGAACCTAACATTCGCGGCTTAATCGTGACCGGAGCAGGGGAAAAGGCGTTTATTGCCGGGGCGGATATTCATGAACTGGCTAACATTGATCCTGTCGAGGCCGCCCGTTATTCAGCCGCGGGACAGAAAACGTTTCGCCGTCTGGAATTGATGCGGAAACCCTCTATCGCGGCGATTAATGGGTTTGCGCTTGGAGCGGGTTTGGAACTCGCAATGGCTTGCACATTGCGTATCGCGGCTCCTGGAGCGAAACTCGGACTGCCGGAATCGAAGCTCGGTCTGATCCCAGGGTATGGCGGTACGCAAAGGCTCCCGCAGATTGTCGGGAAGGCGAAGGCGCTCGAGTTGATACTGACAGGCGAGCGCATCGACGCGGAAGAAGCGTGGCGCATTGGGTTGATTAACGAAGTCGTTCCCGCCGATTCGTTGCTTGGCCGCGCGCGAGAGATATTGCATACGATTTTCTCAAATGGACCGCTTGCCGTAGGGCTGGCGGTGGACGCGGTCGATATCGGTTTGAATAGCGGTCTCGAAGAAGGATTGCGATACGAATCCGCTGCCTTCGGGTTGGCGGCATCGACCGAAGATTGCAGAGAAGGCACGAAAGCGTTCCTCGAACGCAGACCGGCTGTATTTACCGGGAAATAGGATGGCTCGAACAATTGAAGGCAATATAGATGCGCGGGGGCTGAAGTTTGCCATCATCGCGGCCCGATTCAATAGCTTTATCGTGGAACGGCTTTTAGACGGCGCAATGGACGCGCTTCGGCGAACAGGCGCCGACCTCGACGCGCTGACAATCGTCAAAGTCCCGGGATCTTGGGAAATGCCGGTCGTTGCAGCGGAACTTGCGCGGCAAAAGCGTTATGACGGCGTTATTTGTCTGGGCGCGGTGATTCGCGGTGAGACTCCCCACTTCGATTACGTTGCGGGTAATGCGGCCAGCGGACTTGCAGGTATCTCGGCCGAGACCGGGGTTCCGATTGCTTTCGGCGTACTGACGACGAATACGGTTGAGCAGGCCGTCGATCGCGCAGGAGCGAAATCCGGGAACAAGGGTTTCGACGCAGCGATGACAGCGATCGAAATGGCTCAGCTACTCAAAAGTCTGCGGAGCGAATCGAAATAGATGAGCTCTCGCCGGACATCGCGGCATCGCGCCGTTCAAGTGTTGTACCAGTGCGATATGCGGGAACTCGATCCCGATCAGGCGATCGCGGCGTTCTATGGGAGCTTGTACTCGGAAGAGAACGAAGAGCAGCTCGCGAGCGATTCCTTCATGGAAGCTCTTGTACGCGGTTCGATGCAGAAGAAATCCGAGATCGACGAACGCATTTCGAAGTAT
>DASQLD010000168.1:0-8216 GCA_035630195.1 Bryobacteraceae bacterium | reverse complement strand
CGATACCGCTCAAGTTCCAATCTCCCAGCAGCGCATTGCCGGCGCCACCTAGATCCACCTTTCGGTTTTTACCAAACGGCATCTGGTAAACCCAGCTTCCGATGAACTGATGGGGGGTATCAAACGCGGAAAGCGCCCGGCTGAGTACGCGGTTGTAGACATCGACGGGTGTGTTCAGATCGTCGATGGCCTTTGACCATGTATAGCCGAGCAGGAACGTAAGGGACTCCGCCAGGCGACGTTCAGCCTGCAGCGTCGCGCCGTTGTAGCTCGAATTCCCAAAGGGAGCGAGGACGCGTTGGACTCCGTTGTCTCCCGAATACTGCGGGAAAGGAAGCAAGGATTGGCGGCGCGAAATCGTACGGCTCGATAATGGACCCGCCGCAATAACGCCGAAGAAAGGATTGGGAACCTGATCATTCAGAGCATTTCCCAGCGCCAGATATTCGTTCGGAAGCTGATTGATGTTTTGGGACGCGGTGAGCAGCGCTGTTCCCTTGTTGCCCCAATACTGCGCCTGCATCACTACGCTGCCGGGCATCTCCCATTGCAGTGCAAAGCTCCAAAGTTGAACATATCCGGATTTGTTCTCATAGAACGGCGCCTGGATCTGGGCTCCCACATTGGCCGCCGGATCGCGATCGTTCAGCGGCGGCAGAACGCCTTGCGGAAATGGATTCGAGAGCTGGTTCAAAGGCGTGATGTTGTTGTCGAGGCTGGTGACCATCGGAGTGTCACGGAAGGCCGTGATAGCGCCCAGACCGTTACCCTGGATGTTACGTGGCACGTAGAAGAGGCCGTAACCCGAACGCATAACAATCCTGTCGGTAAATTTGTAGGCTACGCCCAAGCGGGGCGCAAAATCGCCGAGAGGCGTCTCTTGTTGGTTCCGTCCATTCTCTTCATTCACCCAGCGCAGGGCGCCGCGAAGGTTCGGCAGACCTGAAGCCTGTGCGATCGGGCTGGCGACGCTCGGATCGAACCAGGCTATGCGGCCCCACTTTTCCCGATTGCCGCGCTGTATATCCCAGCGGACGCCCAAGTTCAGTGTGAGTTTCGGCGAGACGCGCCAGTCGTCCTGGAAGTACAGCGCCGTGTACAGACCTTGGGTTGAGATCGGCATCAGTTGACGGAAGGTGCCGCTTGAAGGTGTGCCGAGCAAGAAATCAGCGAATCCGTGTCCACCAATCGCGGTCGGTACGTTCGCAATCGGACCTTGCGTATATCCGCGCGTGAAGGTGTAGTTGCCGGATGGCGCGGTGTTTTGGCCCTCGTTGAAATTCAGGACTCGATAATCTACGCCGTATTTCAGGTTGTGAGCGCCTTGGGAGTTTGTCATCCCGGCTCTGGCTGCCCAGACGTTTCTGGGCTGGTATTGCGTGAAAGAATCCGACGCGTTCGAAAGATTAGCAGGAATGTCCGTAATCGTCGCCGAGGGAACCTGATCGACCGCGATGGCATTGATATTCGCGGGGAATCCCAGCGAGTCGAAGTCGAAGCCGCGGGATAGTCCAAACTGCGTCGCAAGCGCTCGGCTGAAGGAGAACTGCGCGCTCAGAAGATAGGTAGGGGAAAAGACATGAGTCAGGTCGGCCATTGCCTGGTGGTAGGTATCTGTCGTGTTGCGACCGCCTCCTACCGGTGGAGGCAAGGGACCGGGAACGACGCGGACATCTTTCTGCTCTGAGTACCGTCCGAATATTCGAGTGCTTTCACCGAACGCGTGATCTACGCGCGCGTCCCATTTGTCGGTGTTGATGGTGGAGCCCGCGCTCCGTACATAGTTGTTTTGGCCCAGCGCGTTACCCGGTTGGTTAGGCTCCGGATAGAGATCGGCAAGCCGCCGCGAGACTGCGTCGATTCGATTGGCTGGAATCACGTTATTGGGAAAGGCGGCGCGCTGACGCTGTCCATTGGGAAGCGTTTCGACTGTCAACGGATCGTAGATGGTGATCGCTTGGTTGCCTGCGGCACGCGTTTGTGAGAAGTCGCCCTGACGCTGCAGCAATGTAGGAACGGTGGTCGTGAATGTCTGCGGAAACCCTTGCCGCAAACCTTCGTAATCGACGAAGAAGAACGTCTTATTCTTGATGATCGGGCCGCCGAAGTTTGCTCCAAACTGGTGACGTTTGAAGGACGGATTTGGGATGCCGCTCGCATTGTTAAACCAGTTGTTTGCCTCGATGTAAGAGTGACGCTCAAAGTCGTAAACAAGCCCGTGAAATTCGTTGGTGCCCGATTTCGTAATGACATTAATCACACCACCCGACGTGCGCCCAAACTCAGCGTCATAACTGTTGGCTTGCACTTTAAATTCTTGAACAGAATCGACAGGCGGGTTGATCACGCCGCGGTTAACGTCAGGGGTTGTGTTGGCCGCGCCATCCAGAAGAAGTTCTTGGGAACCGGAACGACCGCCACCAACGTTGAAATCCGATTTGAAAAAGTTCCGTCCGAGTTCCTGGCCCCCGCCATTGCCGAAATTGGCTCCGAAAGTAACGCCTGGCGTCAAGCCAATAAGAGCCAGTGGATCGCGAACATTCAGCGGCAGGCCTTCGATAGTTCGTGTATTGACAACCTGTCCGACACTCGCGGTCTGCGTCTGAAGCGCCTCAGCAGAGGCGGACACGACCACCCTTTCCGCTGCGTCTCCGACTTCCAAGGTGACATCAAGAGTAATGTTGTCGTTGACCTGCAACGTAAGAGGTCCCTGCTCGAATGTTTTGAAGCCCGTCAGCGCCGCAGAAATCTTGTACTGGGCTGGAGGCAAGGCCAAAAACCGATAGAGCCCTTCTTCATTTGACTGGGTTGTTAAGGCGACGTTTGTTGCAATATTGGTTGCGGTGAGCTTTACGTTCGGCACGATTGCGCCGGTGGAATCACGAACGGCGCCGGAAACTTGGGCCTGGAATGTTTGCGCAAATGAGAACACTAAGAACGCGCATAGCAGCACTAAAAGTGACAACGAACCCCTGATAACTCTCATGGTCGTTATCATACGCCAGTGTACGCTGGGAACTGCATATGCCTCTTCGCTTAAGCGCTTTCCCTAAGTGCTACCTTGACGACATCGCCGGCGCTCGAACAATGTCTGTATTTGAATGGATCGAGATGGCTAAGACGCTCGATGCCGACGGCCTCGAGATGTACGAGGGCTTCTTTACAAGTTTGGATCCGTCTTATTTGGACAGTATTGGCGCCGCCATCGGGTCCGCCGGATTTGCGATGCCGATGCTTTGTTGCTCACCTGATTTCACGCAGCCAGAGGCAGATGCCCGCAAGCGCGCCGTGGAGCATGAAGCAAGAATGATCGAAGTGACTCGAAGACTCGGCGGCCCAGGGACGGTGTGCCGCGTATTGAGCGGGCAGCGCTATCCGGGGGTTGATCGCCAACAGGGTCTCCAATGGGTAGCTGAATGCATCGAGAGCCTTCTGCCTGTTGCTCGCGAGAACGGGATCATTCTTGGTCTTGAGAACCACTACAAGGATGGATTCTGGCGCTATCCGGAGTTTGCGCAAAAACAGGATGTATTTCTCGAACTTCTGGAAATGATCCAGGAGCGCAAGCACTTTGGAGTTCAGTACGATCCTTCCAACGCGATCGTGGCTGGCGATGATCCGATCGATTTGCTGCGGCATGTCGCGGACCGTGTCGTAAGCATGCATGCGAGCGATCGCTTCTTGGCGCCCGGAGCAACTCTCGAGGGTCTTCGGCAAAGCGACGGCACGATCGGCTACTCGCCGGACCTTCGGCATGGAGTAACAGGCAAAGGGTTGAACGACTACGACACGATCTTTGGGATACTGGCGGAACATAAGTACAGCGGGTGGATCAGCATAGAGGACGGAATGAATGGTATGGGCGAAATGGCTGAGTCGCTCGCCTTTCTACGAGGAATGTGCGCAAAGTACTTCCCCGAGGTTGACGCTTGAGTCGCAAACTTCGGACGGCCATTCTAGGTTGCGGTAAAGTAGCGCATCTTCATGCCTCCGCGCTGGTGACGCTCGACGAATCGAATCTCGTAGCAGTCTGTGATGTCAATCTCGAGCGCGCGAAAGCCTTCGCAACGCAATACCGCGCAGCCGCGTTCAATAACCTTTCCGAAATGATCGCTTGCGCTGCCGTCGAGGTGCTGGTCATTTGCACTCCACATCCATTGCACGCCACAGGCGCTACGGCCGCGGCAAATGCTGGTGTTCACGTGTTGGTCGAGAAGCCGCTTGCCTCGACCGTGACGGACTGTGATGCGATGATCGAGGCCGCGCGTCGCAATCATGTCAGGCTCGGCGTCGTAAGCCAGAGACGCTACTTCGAGCCGGTCATGCGTATGAAGGCGGCTATCGATGCCGGGAAAATTGGCACGCCGGTTCTAGGAACCGTTGCGATGTTCAGTTGGCGCGACGAAGTATACTATCGATCCGATCCCTGGCGCGGAAGGTGGGACACAGAAGGTGGTGGCGTGCTAATCAATCAATCGCCGCACCATCTCGACATCCTGCAGTGGTTGATGGGACCGGTGGAGGAAGTGGTTGCGCGGTGGGCCAACCTGAATCACCCTTACGTCGAAGTTGAAGATACAGCGCTTGCGATCCTGAAGTTTCGCAGCGGCGGACTGGCGTCGATAACGGTTAGCGTCAGTCAGAAACCCGGAATTTACACGAAGATTCATATCCACGGATCTAACGGGGCATCGGTGGGCGCTCAAACGGACAGCGGCGCGACGTTCATTGCGGGGATGTCGGAAGTAGCCGAGCCGCCCCTCAACGATGTATGGACCATCCATGGCGAGGAGCATTTGCTCGATGGTTACCGTAATGAGGATCGTGACATGTTTGGGCGTATAGATGCTACGGCGCACTTTCATTTGCTGCAAGATCGCGACTTCCTGCGGTGCATCGTGGACGATCGCGAGCCCGCCGTGCCAGGCTCTGAAGGTCGGAAAGTCGTCCAAATTATAGAAGCCATCTATCGGTCGGGCAGGGAAGGCAGTCCGATTCTGCTACAATCGCCGCACGATGGATAGGTCGCGACGAAGTTTTCTCCACGGTCTCTCTTCGATGGCGGCGTTCCCTGCGAGTTGGAACGTATTTGCTGCCTCGGTGCAAGGCGCCACGGTCTCTGATGCATCGGAACCGTTCTGGCGGATGGTGAAAGCGCAATTCCCACTCGAAGGTGACCTGATTTATCTGAACGCTGCCAACGTTTGTCCGGCGTCGAGGCCAGTGATGGACCGCCATCTCGAATTCCTTCGGGATTTTCATTCGAATCCCTCCTTTCAAAATCGCGATAAATACGTGCTAATGCGCGAGGGCCTTCGAACCAAGCTGGCCGCCATGCTGAACGTTACCGCCGACGAGATCGCCATAACGCGCAATACGAGCGAGGGCAGTAACATTATCGTCACTGGCATCGATCTGAAGCCCGGCGACGAGGTTGTCATTACCGAGCACAACCATCCATCGAACAACGACGCGTGGAAGGTACGAGCGAAGCGGGAAGGTTTCGTGGTCAAGAGTGTTGCCGTACCGGTTCCCGCCAAAAGCGTCGATGAACTAACCTCTTCGATCGATCGAGCTCTTACCTCGCGCACAAAAGTGATAGCAATTACGCATCTGACAAGCACGACGGGCGTACTCTATCCGGCTCGAGCGATTGCTGACCTGGCGAAAAAACGGGGCTGTTTCTTCCATCTGGACGGCGCGCAAACTTTCGGGGCGGTCGATGTGAATCTCCGAGACATCGGTTGTGACTCGTATTCGGCAAGCGCCCACAAGTGGCCGATGGGGCCGCTGGAGGCTGGTATTCTCTACATTCGCAGTGAACGGATCGCTCAACTGTGGCCTTCGATCGTCACTGCCGGATGGGCTGACGATCTCAAGGGAGCGCGCAAATTCGAAGTCTTCGGTCAGCGTGACGACCCGAGAGTAGTGGCTCTGGAGTCAGCCGTCGATTTTCTTCAGATGATCGGTATCAAGAACGTCGAAGCGCGAATGCGGGCTTTGGCCAAAAAGGCGCATGCCGAGCTTTCGAAACTGCCTGATGTGCAAATCAAGACTAGTTCCCAGCCGGAATTGTCGGCAGGCGTCATCAAGTTTCGCGTCGGAAAGATGCCGACAAAGCAGGCGTACGAGACGCTCTGGGAGAAGAATCGGATCGCAATTGCGATGACGCCATCGGGCGATTCGGAAGGCCTCCGCTTTTCACCGCACATCTACAATTCGTTTGAAGAGATCGATCGCGCGGTAGCCGCCGTCAAAGCTCTTTAGTCGACATATTCTGATCCCCTGAAGCGTCTCCCATGACGATGGGTGTCGATACGTCCCGAACGGTAGTTATACTGAATCCCCGATCCGGTCCGAAGCGCGATAACGACTCTGAAGCGGAAGTAAGAGCGTCGCTTGGACTCGTGGGTATCGATCCAGAGATCATTCTGCTGCAAAACGGTGTGGATGTAGCATCCCTCATTAGGCAGCGAGCAAGTGCAGGATGCGAAGTTTTCGTGGCTGCCGGTGGCGACGGCACAATCAATTCGGTAGCGGCCGTTCTCGCCGGTACGCAAGCGGCATTAGGAATCCTTCCGATGGGCACGCTGAACCACTTCGCGACGGATCTAGGTATACCGGGAGACATCAATGCCGCAGCGGAGGTAATCGCTAGGCGCGAGACTACCCTCGTGGATGTGGGGCAGGTCAACGGACGCATGTTTGTCAATAACTCGAGCATTGGACTATATACGACTTTGGTGACTGAGCGGGAAAAATACATGAAGCGTGGCTTCTCAAAACCCGTAGCTGCGGTTCTGGCTTCTCTGATCGCGCTCTGGCGATTTCCGAACACGTCGGTTCGTGTGACGACGCATGATACGGCAGTGGCAACACGCACTCCGCTGGTGTTGGTAGGCAACAATCGCTACGAATTCACCGGCACGCAATCGGGCAAGCGCGCGACTCTGGATGATGGACTGTTACAAGTCAGTATGATGAAACAGGCGAGCCGCACTGCGTTAATAAAGGCGGCGCTGCTTGCTTTCGGCAAAGTCGAGGCTGAGCCGGACATGTTGATTCTCGAAACATGTCGCGCCAAAGTAGTCACGTTCCGTCGCCTGGTGAGAGTGGCTCTCGATGGTGAAGTAATTCGCCTGCGTTCTCCCCTTGAGTACATGATATTACCTGAGGCGCTTCGGGTAATCGTGGACCGCCGTGAAACTGGGAAGGCGGAGGGTTGACGTGCGTAGCGTCGCCCATTTGTCCGATTTACATTTTGGCCGCACGAATCCTGAGATGGTGGAGCAACTCAGAGCGCATCTGATTCAGATGAGCCCCGACCTGATCGTCGTCTCAGGCGATCTCACCCAGCGCGCGCGAATCTCAGAATTTCTGGAAGCGAGAGCGTTCCTCGACTCTCTGCCGAAACCCCAGATCGTCGTGCCCGGAAACCACGATATCGAGCTCTACAATCTATATGGCCGATTTGTTCAGCGGCTGCAGAGATACCGGCTATACATATCCGAAGACGTCGAGCCCTTTTACTCAGATCCTGAACTTTTGATCGTTTCCGTCAACACAGCACGATCTCTTACCTTCAAGGGTGGTCGCGTCAATCCGGCGCAGGTCATGCGCTTGCGAGAACTGCTTGTTTCTGCGGAGCCTGGCGCTGTCAAGATTTTAGTGGCGCATCATCCCATCGACTTGCCTGAAATGTTGAACCACGGTTTGGCAGGAGGCGCAGAGATGATGTTGCGCTCCCTCGCGGATTCCGGCATCGATCTGATCCTATCGGGTCATTTGCACCTTTCCCGCTTCACTGGGCCTTCTGAAAAACTGCGGATCGGAGGTCACACATCGGTCCTGGTGCAGGCAGGCAGTGCAGTGTCTAACCGGTTGAGGGGCGAACTCAACTCCTTCAACTGGATCGAGGTGACAGGCGACCGCATCACCATCTATCAGCGCTGTTGGTCAGTAGAGACGAGTGATTTTACGGATGGCCGCACAGAACGCTACGTCCGCTCGACCACCGGATGGGCTCGCGCTATCGAGTCGTGAGACTGTGACCATATATACTGCTCTGGAGCCGCTCATTGACAGCGTTAGGAGAAGACAATATGGACGTTTCACGCCGGACGATTCTGAAGGCAACTGCAGCCCTGGCCACTGGATCCATTGGAGCAGTTGCCCAGCAGCGAGACTGGTCCGGTAACAACCCAGTTCGCTACCCT
>DASQLD010000167.1:0-3807 GCA_035630195.1 Bryobacteraceae bacterium | reverse complement strand
GTCTCTCCCGTGAGCAGAATGGTGGAACGGCTTGGCGCGACCTGCGAAACCAGGTCCAAAACCCGAAGCATTCGCTCGCTTTTGCCGACAATGTTCGGGAAGCTGTAACGCTGCTTCAGCGCCCGTTTTAGCTGAGTGTTCTCGCGCGCGAGCCGTCCGGTAAGGACCAGATGGCCAATATCGATCAGCAGCTTCTCGTTATCCCAGGGCTTCGAAAAGTAGTCATTCGCGCCTGCCTTGATGGCGTTAACCGCCACCTCAAGCGACCCATAAGCAGTCAACATGATGATCGGCGTTTCGTGGTCTTTCGCGCGTATCTCTGCGAGCACGTCCATGCCGCTCCGATCGGGGAGCATCAGGTCGAGAAGCACTAGATCGTAACGTGCTTTGTTGAGCTTATGGAGGCCGTCGCCGCCGTCAACACCGAGTTCGACGATATACCCTTCCATGTCGAGAAGCGTTTCCAGGCTCTCCCGGATATCGGCTTCGTCGTCGATTACGAGGATTCTGCCTTTAGCAGACGGGGATTCAGACATTCACGGTCTTTCTGGAGAGAGGAAACTCCAGATGAAACAGTGTACCAGCGCCGGGCTCGCTCTGCACTTCGATTGCGCCGTTATGCTCTTGAACAATTCCGTAAGTCACTGACAAACCTAAACCGGTACCCTTTCGCGCCGCCTTCGTCGTGAAGAAGGGATCGTAGATTCGGGGCAGGTTATCGGAGGCAATTCCTTGTCCAGTGTCGCGGATGTCGATACGCGCGTAAGCGCCGTCGCTCCACGTGCGGACGCTCAAAGTTCCACCGGCATCCATGGCGTCACGCGCATTGAGGACCAGGTTCAGGAACACCTGCTGCAGTTTGCCCGCGTTCCCCGCGACCATCAGCGGGTCTTTCTGTAAGTTCATCACCGTCCGTACGGAAGCTTTGTCCAACTGGTGGCGAACAAGCGAGATCGTCTCATCGAGCACACGGTTGACGTCCACCTCCCCGAATTCGGCGGGCGATGTACGGGAAAAGTTTAGGAGTGAATTGACGATCTCGCTGGCCCGGAAAGTCGACTTTGCGATCTTTTCGAGCAGACGAGATTTCTGTTCGTCGCCTGAAACTTGCTTGGCGAGCATCTGCGCATAGGTCGAGATCACGGCCAGAGGAGTATTTACTTCGTGAGCGACCCCGGCGGCAAGGAGTCCGATGGAACTGAGTTTGTCAGCTTGAACCAGCCTGCGTTCGAGCTCCGAACGGTCGGTGATGTCATCGAAAATGATGAGCCGGCCGATCTCCTGCATCTCTTTCGAGATGAGCGGCGCGATCGCGATATTCAGCGTCGCTTCCTTCACTACGGCATGACCGTTCCCGTTGCCATTCCCATTTCCGTTTGAGTAGAGGTGAGGAGCATTGGCCGGGATGGGTTTGAATGCGACCTTGTAAAGATTGTGAATTCCCGTCTGGCCTTTCACTTCATCGAAGCGGTCGGCCATATCGTCGGGAAACAACTGCCGCAACGACCGTCCGAGAGCGATGTGTCGAGGAATACCGGTCAGTTTTTCTATCTGCGAGTTCCAGCTTTCGACCCTGTCGTGGAGGTCGACCGCCATGATTCCAACGTTGATGGATTCGACGATATTCTCGCTGAATTCCTTCAGCCGCTCGTATTCTTCCACCTTCTGCTGCAGCGAACTGTAAAGACGGCTATTTTCAATAGCGATTGCGACATAGCCGGAAAGCGTGACCAGCAGTTCGAGATCGTCACTCGATAGGAAGTCACCCTTGTCCGTGCGGCTGATCCCGAGATACGCAATCGTCCGGCCCCGTGCTACACACGGGATGTAATAGGTTAGATCAAGATCTGCGATCGTATGGCGCACGCTTGGAGCCATCTCACGAGAGACGACGTCAATGGGTACCCGTGTTCTTTCGAAGAAGTAATACGGCGTGTTCGGATCGGCATCGAGGAAGCTCAGATCGAGATAATCCGGGTGGGGATGCGCTGGTCGGCCCGTCCATTGGGCGAGCTTGAAGCGATCGTCGTCGCGCACGAACACCGCGACGTGCCTTAGCGAAAGGGTTCGAATCAACCGTTCCCCGACCGACGCCAGCATGAACTCTGGGTTCGTTTCGGAACTCAATTCGCGCGCAAACTCGACCAGCGTTCGACGATAGTCGTAGCGATCCTTGTAGAAGATGTAACGATCAAACTGTTCCTGAATCCAGTTCCGAATCGGCTGAAAAAGGAAGGTCGACACGAGAATTAGCGTCACGATGGCACTGGGATTCAAGTCATCAACCTTGCCGATCGTCACGAAGAGAAGGTAGAAGACGCCCAGAACGGCCACGGTAGCTAGCGTGTAAACATAGCCCTGCTGGAAGATGACATCGACGTCCATCAGCCGGTAGCGGACGATTGCGTACGCCCAAGTGATCGGTATCAACGGCAGGAACAGAATTGCCCATGTCATGTAGAGCGTCGGCGGCGTGCCCAACATGAACGGAATCACATAAAAAGCCGTGAAGGGAACAATCCCGAGAACCGTTCCGTTTCTAAGCCACTTGAGTTGCTGGCGAAGAATCGGATCCTCCACTCGTCGATATTCGAGGTTCAGAATGAGTCCGCCAAGCAAGTACATGCAGCTCAGATAGCCGAGCAACATACGATCGAGAATCCATCGCAGCTCGATAGGGCTGATGCCGACTTTCAGGTTGCCTGCGCCAATCGCGACAGTAACGGCGAACAACACCAATCCCGGTAGATAAATCAGTTGCAGTCGTCCGCGCCCACGAAGCCACCCGCGCGGTTCGGGGAATGTCAGACAGAAGTGAAAGAAGATTGTCGGGGCGAAAATTCCGGCGGCGACATTTCCCCAGTAGATAACCTTGTCGAAGTTGTTCAGCTTGCCGGTGTAATGGAACGTTGACAAGACGAAGCTAACAAGGCACAGCACCAGAAAATGGAGTGATTTGGGCGCATTGCCGCGGCGAAAGTAAACGAACAATCCGATGCCGAGGTATGCAAGACCGATCAGATACTGATAGAAGAGACTGAAGTCCGGGGTCCGCTCGCCGACGATTACGTTGGCCGTGAACTCCATGCCACGGCGTTCCAGGCTGTACTGGGCGCGCAAGTGCGACTTGACCGCCAGCAGCACTTGGATTACATCAATTGCTTCGTCGATCTGGGAGCCCTGAATCTTGAGCAGCCGGTCGCCGACTTTGATGCCTGCGCGTTCGGCGGGACCGTGGCGGTCGACAGCAAGCGCCTGCACAACTTTGCGACCGTCGGGAAGCTTGCGATCAACCCACGTTGCGCCGTCTTCGGGCAACCGGAATCGCTTCTCCGAATCGAAGTTCTGTTGGAAATTAATGAAGGCAGCTACGCCCGCAGCTAACGTCAATACGACGAGAAGCGCGTTAGCGAATTGGACCTTGAGTTCCCGCACCGCCCACCTGAAACTGAGAATTACACCTCGACCATCCTGGTTCTAGCAAGTATGGCGCCAGTGCAACCGTTCTAATGTTCTTCCCAGATTACACCAGAAATCATTAAGATAGGTTTGCGCAACGGCAAGGTAATTTGGTTTTTGGGATAATCACACTACGCGGAAGTGGAAACCGGGATTTCCGATCCTGTGCATAACTCTCGCGCAACGGATTTCAATTCATATTTTTGTGATTCCGTCAGCCCTGAAACAAACGGTGGGATAGGACCCGTTTTGGCAATTTCAGCCAACTCCGTTGCCGCGTGAAGAACTCGCGCGGGTCCCCATGCGTCTCGCAGGTCTTCAAGGGGGAGAAATCGCTCTCGAACGCGG
>DASQLD010000166.1:0-5792 GCA_035630195.1 Bryobacteraceae bacterium | reverse complement strand
ATTGCGTGATGAATTCCTTGTAATAGGCCCCATTCTCGGCGAGTTTCGTGAGTTTCGTACGCAGTTCACTGTATTGCTTCAAGTGGCCTTCATGCGCCTTCTTGTAGAGCTTCAGGACAGAATCGGAGCCGCCGAGGGCATGCAGCAAGGTCCAGTTGAAATACGTCTCGATCGCGTCGTCAGGTCCGTCGAGCGTTCCCCAGCGAATCGTATGCAGTAGATAGCCCTTATTGTCGATGTATTTCTCGGCGAACTTCTCCACCGCTAGCGAGTTGAACCGTAAAAGATCTCTTTCAAGCAGCGCCCAGGCAGGCGGCGCCATGGGTGTCTTGATAACAACTGCGTCCTCCGCCCAGCTCAACGTAGCGATGAAAATCGATAACAGAACGATCCGAAACATAGGCACTACTAAATCACAATTCGGATTCGCTTCGCCAGTCGCTATTCAGGAGTTGTAGTGGAGGTCCCCGTCCAACCGTAGGCAGCCATCATGATCTCAAAGAGCCGCGTATTCGGTATAAAGCCGGTTACGAGTTCCGAGCCTGGTCCTTTTGCAGTGGCGAGAACTTCTTCGCCCGTGTGCGAGCCTTCGACACGAAGGTAAGGCAGGCGGACATTCTTCTTGTCCGAAGCCGCATCCAGTTTCCATTCGGCCGCTCCCTTCAGCAACGATTCAGTCGAGTTCCCAGCGCGCACGCGCAGATCAAACGAATGATCGGCGGTGAAGAGCAGAAGCGTTTCGTCCAGATTGACCGTTTCGGCAATTTCCTTGATTAGCTTATCGAACGCGATCAGCCGCGAAATCCCCGCTTCCGGGTCGTCGGTATGCGCGTCCGACTCGATCATCAGGAAATAGCCCTTAGGATTCCGCGACAGCTTCTTGAGCGCGATTTTGGCGGCGGCGTTGAGGTCGATTGGTCCGGGTAGAACCGCGAGCGCCCGGTCGCTATCTTCGGGAACGTCGTTAAGATCGGCGTAAATGATCCGTCCTTTCTCTTTTGCGACGGCATCGATATCTTTCCGAATTCCGGACGCCGATTCCCAAATTCGTTTACGGCCAGGTCCGAAAACCACGTCCACTCCGTCACCGAAGCGGGGCGAAAAGATCTCGAGAAACAGCTCACCGTGCTTACTGCGGTCGTTCGCATGACCGTAGCAGGCTGCCGGAGTAGCATCAGCGATGTTGACGTTCGACAGGACGCCCGTCGAGAGTCCCCGTTCTTCGGCATACTCGAGGATCGTCTTCAGTTTCGTTCCATCCTGCTTCCCGCGAATGACATCGGGACCCTGGCTTATCACGCCGTTCCGCGTTTTGGTTCCGGTCACGATCGCCGTCATCCCTGCTGCCGAATCAGTCACCCAGGACGAAGAAGCAGAGGTGTCGGACAGCGCGATCGCGCCCCAACTCTGGACGAACAGTCTCTGCGGAGCTCCATGTGCAACGATGCTGGCGGCATTCAGCGTCGGGATTCCGCCTGCGTCCGCCAGGAAGAGAATGACGTTTTTTGCACGTTTCGGCTCGGCGGCCGTCAGCGTTGTTAGAGCGCACAGAAACAGGGCGGCGGCAAATTTTAAAATCATGGATATCTCTCTCAGTCTAGTCGGAAATAACAAGTGGAGTGTGCCGATTTGGCTACAGTTGGGTCACGTCGTATACTCATCCCCACTTGTTGCGAGTTTTCAGCCTAACTTTGGAACTTATCCTCAGTCTATTACGTATAGGGGAACAAGCCAGGTGTTGTAAACGTCTGAACTTGCTAAGATCGATTAATCCCTAAGATTAGTCGGAATACCCTGGGCGGCAACGGCACGGAACCTGCAACGCGGATCATGCGCCGTGTTGTGACACAAGAAAAAGGAGAGCGCAATGAGTCTGCGCGTTAAGGTCTACGGCCTCCTGGCGCTATTAGCGTTGGCCGGTGGCGGCTACTACGCCTACAAAACGAAGCCAAGCTGGTTCGGGTCCGTCGCTCAGGCAAAGGGGGCCGGGGATAAGGACAAGAAGCAGGAAAAAGAGGGCACTCCGGTCGAACTGGCGCTTGTCAAACGTAGTGAAATCGCAGCGTTTCTTTCTTCTACTGCCAATTTGAGAGCTTTGCGCGAGGTTACCGTCGCCACCCTGGCCGAAGGAATCGTCCAGAAGGTTCTCGCCGAGGAAGGCGACTTCGTGAAGGAGGGCCAAGTTCTGTGTTTGCTGGATGACACGCAAGTTCGCATCAAGCTACAGCTTTCCCAGGAGAAGTTGGCCCAAGCCAAGTTGCAGATGGATAAGGCCGGCATCCGGCAGCAAAAAGCGCTCGCCCAGATCGGGCATACCCAGGCTGAATTTGAACGATACGAGAAGGCGCGCAAAGAAGGTTTGGTCAGCGATAAAGAGGTCGCGACATATAGATACAAGCTCGAGGAATTAACGCACGACGAGCGCGGAGCTGTCTCGGAGGCCAAAGAATTCCAGCATAAAGTCGCTGAGCTCGAAGCCGAGATCGCCCAAAGCAAGCTCGATCTGTCGCGTACGGAAGTGCGCGCCCCATTCGCGGGGTTCGTTACGGCGCGGACGGTCAACATCGGCCAACGACTCCGGCCGCTCGACAACCTCTTTAATCTGGGCGCTTTCTCGCCGCTCTTCGCCGATGTCCATCTGTCCGAGCGCGACACGCGAAGTGTCCGGCCCGGCCAGCCGGTGACCGTTCGCCTGGGCAGCGACGATACAGCCAGTGTTCCCGGTCGTGTCGAGCGTCTCAGCCCGATCGTCGACCAGGCAAGCGGAACGGTAAAAGTAACGGTCACACTCGAACCCAAGCCCGGTTTCCGTCCCGGCGCGTTTGTTCGTGTCGACATCCGTACGGACACCAAATCGGATGCAGTCGTGATTCCGAAGCGCGCGCTCATAGAGGAGGACGGGCAGAATTACGTCTACATCGCGCAGAATGACACCGCCAAGCGCATGAAGGTCGAACTCGGATATCAGCGCGAAGGGATCGTCGAGATCCGCAATGGTGTCACTCCCGGCCAGAGCGTAGTCGTTGCCGGCCAAGGCGCACTCAAAGAAGGCGGCAAGATCAAAGTGCTCTCTCGACAGACCGAGAGCGCATCGAAGCCCTCGACCGGCGTTTAGCACGGAGGCTCTCTCAACATGATTAAAGGAGCCATCAATCGACCCGTCACGGTGTCGATGTTCCTGCTTGCGATCAGCCTCTTTGGCTACATCTCTCTCGATCGCCTTTCTCTGAACCTTCTTCCTGACATCGCCTATCCGACGATTACGATTCAGACTGAATACCAGGACGCCGCGCCTGAAGAAGTCGAAAGCCTGATCACCCGCCCGATTGAAGAAGCAGTTGGCGTTCTTCCGGGATTGACACGATTGAGCTCCGTCTCACGATCGGGCCAGTCGGAAGTTGTGCTCGAGTTCCAATGGGGCGCAAAGATGGATCGCGCCAGCCTCGAAGCGCGCGAGAAACTTGACGTCGTACAGTTACCTCGTGACGCCAAGCGTCCGGTCCTTCTGCGTTTCGATCCTTCTTATGACCCCATCATGCGCCTCCGCCTTTCCGGCAAGGACATGAGTCTGGCTCGGCTTCGCTATTCTGCCGATAAAGAACTGAAGAAACTCCTGGAATCGACTTCGGGCGTGGCCGCAATCAAAGTCATCGGCGGACTCGAAGAGCAGATCCGCATTGAGATCGACGAAAAGAAACTCGCCGAGCTCGGGATTCCGATCGCCGATATCACACGAATTCTCGAGCAGGAGAACCTGAACCAGGCATCAGGCAGCCTCTACGACCTCGATGCAAACTACCTGGTCCGCATCCTCAGCCAGTTCAAATCCGTAGAAGAAATCAGCAACATCATCGTTCGCAATCAAGGTGGCCGCCGGATCATCTTGTCCGATGTCGCTCATGTCTACCGTGGAACCAAGGATCGCGAAATCATCGCGCGTCTCAATGGCAAGGAGAGCGTCGAGCTTGCTATCTACAAGGAGGCCGACGCAAATACCGTCACGGTTTCCGAGGGTGTTCAACAGAAGCTCGATTCCCTTAAGAAGGCCAACCTGATGCCAAAAGGCGTCGAGTATCAGATCGTCTTCAATCAGGCTGAGTTCATCAAGATGGCCATCGACGATGTGCTCGATTCGGCGGTCATTGGCGGTTTTCTGGCAATCTTCGTTCTTTTCCTTTTTCTCCGTGATTTGAAGAGCACACTGATCATCGGATTCACCATCCCCGTTTCGATTTTGGGGACGTTCGGATTGATGTATCAGACGGGCATATCGCTCAACCTGATGTCCCTCGGTGGAGTAGCGCTTGCCGTCGGCATGCTGGTAGATAACTCAATTGTTGTGCTTGAAGCTGTTCACCGTAAGAAGACCACTGGTTTGCCGATCAAGGAAGCTGTCTATCGGGGAACGAAGGAAGTAGCCGCAGCGATGGTCGCGTCCACGTTCACAAGTATCGCGGTATTCCTGCCGCTGATCTTTGTGGTTGGCATTGCGGGTCAATTGTTCCGCGATCAGGCGCTCACCATCACGTACGGGCAGCTCGTGTCGCTAGTCGTCGGCTTCACTCTGACGCCGATGATCCTCGCGATCCAGGCACGCCGGAAGTTCGAAGATCACACAGAAGGACGCGTGCGACTTGAGCGCCCGCTAAGCGAGAAACCGCTCGTTCGTGGTTTACAAAAGACGTCGCGTTGGATTGACCGCAAGTGGGGCGCCGTTTCGCAGTTCTTGTTCCGTGATTTATCGGCTGTTCTGTTGACTGACTTGCGGCGGCTCGTCCGCGCTATTGGAAGGGGCGTCAACAAGATTGTCAATCCGGCGCTAGACGCGTTCGAGGCCGTGTATCTGCGGTTTAGCAAGTTCTACAAACCGTCCGTCGAAGCCGCTCTTGACCATAAGGCGCTCGTTGTTCTCTCCGCCTTGGCGCTGCTTATCACAGCCGGGTACATCGGAAGCCATTTGGGAGCCGAGCTGATTCCCTCCCTCACCCAAGGCGAATTTCAATTCGAAGTTCGTTTGCCGGAAGGCAAGGCGCTGCCCCAAACCAACAGCATGATGCGTCAGATCGAACACGACGTGATGCAGTATCCGGAAGTGCGCGCCGTCTTTTCGAGCGTTGGCGGCAGCAACAAGAATCAATTTGCCCGCGAGTCGAAAGAAGAGAACGTTGCTCAGCTCTATGTCGTGATGAAAGACAAGCACGACAAGGAGGCCGAAGGTCGCACGATTGCCAAGATCCGAACTGCACTCCAGCAGTATCCGGAGTTGGCTTTCACCTTTAGCCGTCCTACTCTCTTCAGTGTCAAAACACCGGTTGAAGTCGAGATCTACGCCTACGACTTGGAACTTCAACGCAAAGCTGCAGACTTGATTGCCTCGAGGATGCAGACTATGCGCGGCTTGAATGATATCCGAACCAGCACGGAGCTCGGGAACCCCGAGATTCAGGTACGGTTCGATCGCGAGAAGCTGGCGCGTCTTGGCCTCGATGAGAACCAGGTGTCGAATGCTGTCCGCAGTAAAGTTCGTGGTGACGTCGCCACACGCTACCGGGAAGACGACAAGCAAATCGAGATCCTCGTCCGCGCCGATGAGAGTCAGCGCAACACAATCGAGAGCATTCAAAACCTCCTCATCAACGTGCCCTCGCAAGGTCAACAGGGCCAGCAAGGCCAGCAGCGGCAACAGAATGCCCAACCGGCGGCGCAGGTCTCCCAGGCCGCGAATAGTAACAATCAGTTTGGCGCCCAACCATCCAGCAGCCAGTCGGCGCTTACACCGGCGCGGTCAGAGC
>DASQLD010000165.1:0-9072 GCA_035630195.1 Bryobacteraceae bacterium | reverse complement strand
CTGCAAAGATCAGGACGAGGGTTAGAACCAGCGCTCCGACGGTCGGCCAGAAGAACGCCCGCTTCAGGCTCTCGACGGAACTTCGCCGCCAGGCGATGAGGGGTCCGACGCCGGTCAGGAATAAGAGAGAGAGTCCAATGGGAACGTTGACTTTGTTGAAGAAGGGCGCGTCGACAGAAATTTTTTCGCCGGTGACGGCTTCGGAAATGACAGGGAATAGCGTACCCCAAAGGATCGAGAAACAACTGGCGACCAGGATGAGGTTGTTAAACAGGAATGTCGACTCGCGCGAGACTACACTCTCGAGTTTCGTTTCCGTCTTCAGGTATTCGAGGCGATCAAGGATGAGGTAGATGGTCCCTGCGATTCCGAGGCCCAGGAACGTAAAGAAGTAGACGCCGATCGGCGATTGGGCGAAGGCGTGGACCGAGCTGACGAGACCCGTGCGGGTGAGAGTGGTGCCGAAGATGCAGAGGAAGAACGTGGAGGCGACCAGCACCATGTTCCAGATCTTCATCATGCCCTTCTTCTCCTGCATGATGACGGAATGAAGGAAGGCGGTGGAGGTTAACCAGGGCAGCAGTGATGCGTTCTCAACGGGATCCCAACCCCAGTAGCCGCCCCATCCGAGAACCGCGTAAGCCCAGCCCGCTCCGAGCAGAATGCCGGTACTTTGGAAGAACCAGGTCACGACTGACCAGCGGCGGGTGGTGTGAATCCACTCTTCACCCTTCTGTTTGGAGATGAGCGAGGCCATCGCGAATGCGAACGGTACCGTGAATCCCACGTAGCCGAGATAGAGAATGGGCGGGTGGATCACCATGGTCCAGTACTGCAGAAGCGGGTTGAGTCCCTGACCGTCGCCGACATCGATAATGCCGCGACCTTGGACGAGGATGTCGAACGGGCTGGCGATGAAGGCGATCAGCAGGTTGAAGAATCCCTGGACGAACATCAGGATCGCTACCGTCCACGGCATCATGTCACGGAACTTGCGGCGATTCTGGAAGGTGATGATGGCCGAGTACAACGACAATAGCCATGCCCACAGCAGGAGAGATCCAGCCTGTCCACCCCACCAGGAGGCGAACTTATAAGCAGTCGGCATGGAACGGTTGGAATGCTGCGCTACATAGGCGAGGCGGAAGTCACCTGCGATCAGCGCGTAAACAAGAATTCCCGATGCAGCGGTGAGGAGGAGAAAGTTGCAATAAACCGCGCGCTCGGCGCTGAGGAGGAGGAAGGGATTTGCTTTCCATTTCCCTACGACGCTCGCCAGAATTGCGTAGACAGAGAAGCAAAAGGCGAGGATGATCGCGAGTGCGCCTACATTTTCCATAGAGAAGCTCGACCGTTAGAGAGCGGCTTTGTTTTGCACCGGAGCGTTCTGCACCGGAGGTGGAACCTTGTATCCCGGCTTGCCTTCGTATTTTGAAGCGCATTTGGCTTGAATGCGATTCGCCTGGAATACGCCGTCCGAGCCCAGCCTGCCATCGGCTAAAGCTTGCGAGCCATCGCGGAAGGTGTCGGGCAGCGGATCGTTACCGACGTAGACGACCGGAAGCCGCAACTCATTTTGCGTAAGAATGAAGCGAACTTCCTTGCCCGAGCGCACGATGGAATCCTTCTGGACGTCGCCTCCGACCCGGATGCGCCGGTCGAGGGCATCCTTGCCCATTGCGTTTACTTCTTTGATCTCTTTGTAGTAGGTCTTGGTTTCGCTGATGCCGCCGGCTGCGAGCCAGCCGAGCGTGCCGACGATGGCAACGACAAGTATCCCGAACTTCAAGTAGGGTTTCATCGGACCTCTCCCTACTTAGTATAGCGTCAGAAGGGGGGATACAACGCAACGCAATAGTAGGAAAGCTTCTAATATCTTTCTATTAGAGCTAAGTAGGCAGGAAGGCCGCATCGAGCGGGATGCAGCCTTTTCAGAGTGGAAAGTTGTAAACGGCTTACCAGCGCGGATCGCGACGTCCACCGCCGCCTCCGCTGCGGTTCCCACCGCCGTATCCGCCACCGCCGCCTCCGCCGAAGCCGCCGCCCCCACCGCCGCTACGCTGCTCACGAGGACGAGCTTCGTTGACGTTCAAAGTCCGCCCGTTCATCTCACGGCCATTCATTGCTTGCATGGCGTTAGCTGCCTCGTTACTGTTCGTCATTTCGACGAAGGCGAAGCCGCGGGGTTGACCTGTGTCGCGGTCGCGAACGACGGTGACTTTTTCGACAGCGCCGTAGGCGCTGAACATAGCCTCGAGCTCGCCTTCGGTGGTCTGATACGAGAGGTTCCCTACAAAAATATTCGTCATTCCAATCTCCTCGAATTGCATGCGCTCATGGAATAAATCGCACTGGCGAGCTAGTCTCTAGGCCAGAAATTGCAGCAGAAGAAGGTTAAACCCAGCGGCGGCCAGTACCTTGGCACGCAGGATACTATAGCACACGAAAAGTGGGAAACAATACCCGCATTGGGTGGTTCCGGCGTGTTTGAAACGTCCGGGTCACTTCCATAGTCCTTTAGGTGAGGAGAGGCGAAATCGATGCGATTGTTGTATTCGAGTTTGATTGTGGCCGGATTGCTGATGTTACCGGTATTCGGCGAAGATACTGTCGACAAGACTAAAAATGCGGCGAAGAAAGCTGGGGACAAGACCGAAGACGTAGCCGAAGCAGCCGCTAAGGAAACGAAGAAAGGCGCCAAGGCTACGGCAAACGCGACCAAGAAAGCTGCCGACAAAACGGAAGACGGCGCTGAGGCTGCTTGGAAGGAAACCAAGAAGGGCACGAAGGTAGCGGCCGACAAAACGGAAGATGTAGCCGAAGCGGCCGCTAAGGAAACGAAGAAAGGCGCGAAGGCTACGGCAAACGCGACAAAGAAGGCTGCCGATAAGACGGAAGACGGCGCTGAGACTGCCTGGAAGGAAACCAAGAAGGGCACGAAGGTAGCGGCCGACAAGACGGAAGATGTAGCCGAAGCGGCCGCTAAGGAAACGAAAAAGGGCGCGAAGAAGACTGCAGACGCGACCAAGAAGGCTGCCGATAAGACAGAAGATGTCGGTGAAGCTGCGTGGAAGGATACCAAGAAGGGCACAAAGGTAGCGGCCGACAAAACGGAAGATGTAGCCGAAGCGGCCGCTAAAGAAACGAAAAAGGGCGCGAAGAAGACTGCAGACGCGACCAAGAACGCGGCCAAGGTAACCGGGGACAAGGCTGAAGACGTAGGTGAAGCGACCGTCAAAGGCACGAAGAAAACCGCCGCGGTTGTAGCGGACAAGGCCGAAGACGTAGGTGACGCAACCGCCAAGAGTGCCAAGAAAGTCGGTAAAGAAGTAAAAGAAGTCTTCACCAAGTAGTTAAGTGAAACGCATGTGGCTATGACTCAGGCAGAGGTGTACACTGACGCCTGAGCATAGTCCCAATGAAATTTGGTGTAAATACCCTTCTTTGGACGGCTGGGTTCGATCAATCGAACCTGAGCCTCCTCCCTCCAATTAAGACGGCCGGATTTGACGGCGTCGAAATCGCACGCTTCAGTTTCGAGGGATTTCCTGCCTCAGCCATACATCGCGAAGCGAATGCGCTGGGGCTGGAAACGATGTTCTGTTCGGCTCTTACAGGAGAGGCGAGCATAATCACCGATGACGCGTCGGTGCGTTCGGCGTCACTCTCCTTCCTCAAAGACGGGATTAAAGTCGCGGCCGAGTTAGGCTCAGAGGTGTTCATCGGTCCGTTCGTGTCGGCAGTTGGGCTGAAGCACGGACGACGACGGACGACGGATGAGTGGAAGCGCGCTATCGAAGGATTGCAGTCGCTTGGCGATACGTTGACCAAGTTCGATGTGACGCTTGCGGTGGAGCCGTTGAACCGATTCGAGACGTACTCCTTGAATACGGCCGCTGACGGCGCGGCCCTTGCCGAAGCCGTGAATCATCCGAAGATCGGCATTCTCTACGACACGTTTCATGGTCATATCGAAGAGAAGGATACCGGGGCTGCGATTCGGTCGCTGGGGAAACGCTTGAAGCATGTCCATACTTGCGAGAATGACCGAGGGATTCCCGGGTCGGGTCAGGTGCGCTGGGATAAGGTCTTTCCTGCTCTGAATGAGGTTGGTTACAACGGCTGGCTTGTGATCGAATCTTTTGGACAAAACGTCCCCGAGATAGCTGCGGCGGCTTGCATCTGGCGCGATCTCGCTCCTTCGTCCGAAAGTATTATGGTTGACGGTTTGAAGTTTCTCAAACAAAACCTATGAGCACCGATTGGGTCACGTTCGACGGCAAGGGCAAACATATTGTCCTAATCAGCGGTGACGAGGAGTATCGCAGCGAAGAAGCGATGCCGCAACTGGCGCGCATCCTCTCAACGCATCACGGATTCAAGGTGACGGTGTTGTTCGCGATCGACCCAACCACAAACAACGTGAATCCGGATCGCATCGACAATATTCCCGGTCTCGAGGCGCTGAAGACGGCGGACCTGGCTGTGTTTTTTATCCGGTGGCGCGATCTGCCCGATAGTCAGATGAAGTTTATCGTCGACTACGTGGAATCGGGCAGGCCGATAATTGGAATGCGCACGGCGACTCACGCCTTCAACTTAAAGAGCAGCAAAACATACGAACGCTGGACTTGGAACAGCAAGGAGTGGGACGGCGGCTTCGGTCGGCAAGTCCTGGGAGAAACATGGATCGCGCACCACGGCAAGCACAAGGTGCAAAGCACGCGCGCGCGCATTGTTCCCGAACAGGCCAAGCATCCCATTCTGCGTGGAATTAGAGATGGAGAGATCTGGACGCCGACGGATGTTTATACGGTCAAGCTGCCGCTGCCCGGAGATAGCTCGGCGTTGCTGCTCGGCGAGGTCTTGGATGGAATGCAGCCAAGCGACAAAGCAGCGGCCGGTCCGCAGAATGAACCGAGGCTTCCGGTTGCGTGGACTAAGACATATAAAGGAGCGCGTGTCTTCACCACGACTATGGGCTCGTCACAGGATTTGCTGAATGAAGGATTCCGGCGGCTGATGGTGAATGCGATTTATTGGGCTTTGGGACTAGAGGTTCCTGGTAAGTCGCGTGTTGATCTTGTGGGGATGTATGAGCCGCATGCATTTGGGTTTAAGGGTTCGATTCAAGGTCGAAAGCCGCAAGAATTTTGAAATCGAAATGATCACTCGTTGGGCGCGCTATTTCTTAATCCTGGCGGGGACTGCGGTTCCGGGCATCGTCCGGGGCCAACCGGGCGCCCGCGCCACGCTTGAAGGTCAGTTCACTCAGACCGTCCGGCCGTTCCTGGCGACATATTGCATTAGTTGCCACGGTCAACAGCGGCCTGCAGCGCAGTTGGACCTGAGCGGATTGACGACGATGTCGGCACTGATGCAGGACGGCCGTCGTTGGAGCCAAATGATGGAGCGCATTAAGGCGGAGGAGATGCCGCCCAAAGGAGCGCCGCAACCAAAGGCGCAGGAGCGGCGCGCGGCTGTCGATTGGTTTCATGCCGTCCGTGAACGTGAAACCCGCCGCAATGCCGGCGACCCAGGCGTCGTGCTGGCGCGGCGCCTCAGCAGTGCCGAGTACAACTACACGATCCGTGATCTAACGGGCGTTGACATCCGCCCAGCCCGCGAGTTTCCTGTCGATCCCGCCAACACGGCCGGCTTCGACAACTCTGGTGAAACGCTCACGATGTCGCCCACGCTGCTCAAGAAATACGTCGGGGCCGCGCGTGATGTCGCCAGCCACATGTACTTGAAAGAAGCAGGATTCGCTTTTGCGTCACATCCGATGCTGGTCGAAACGGACCGCGACAAGTTCACCGTGCATCAGATCGTCAACTTCTATCACCAGCAGAACATCGACTACGCAGATTATTTTCAAACCGCGTGGCGCTTCCGACATCGGGCAGCGCTCGGGCAGCCAAATGCGACGCTAGCCGGGCTGGCTCGACAGTACCGCGTCAGCGCGAAGTATTTGGAGACAGTGTGGTCGACCCTTGAGAGTCCGGAGGAGGTGGGGCCGCTGGCGAAGCTGCAAGCGATGTGGCGAGCCTTGCCTGCTCCGCAGAAGAATCAGACGAACATTGCTCGAGCCGGCTGTGAGGGGATGCGATCCTACATCGCGAGCGTGCGCCAGAAGGTGGAGCCGCGGTTTATCAATATCACTGCGGGGCCAATCGGTACTGCATGGCAGCCGTTGTTGATTTGGAAGAACACGCAATACGCCACGCATCGTCGTAAGTTCGATCCAAGGCAGTTGCAGGTGGAAGGCGAGCCTCCGTTTAATCAGAAAGACGTAGTAGAGCCCGAATGGGATAACGCATTCGGTCCAGGCAAGACGATCCTGGTTGAGAATAAGCCCGGTGATCCGGATCTCTTGGTTCCGGCTGGTCAGCGCGCACGCTACGAAGCAGCATGGGGCCGGTTTTGTAGCGTGTTTCCCGACATGTTCTATAAAGAATCGCGCGGTCGAAATTATTTCCGGACGGGCAAGGATGAGGGTCGGTATCTGAGCGCCGGCTTCCACAACGTCATGGGGTATTTCCGCGACGATCAACCGCTTTATGAGTTGCTGCTGAACAAAGAGCAGCAGGCGACATTGGACAGAATGTGGCGGGAGATGGATTTCGTCGCCTCGATTAATATCCGCACTTACGTCGAATTCGCCAAGCTGGGCACGCGTGGAACGCGCGACGACTTCAAAGACGGGGAGCCCGAGGTTAAAGAAATCGAGGTTGAGGAGATCATCGCGGAAGCGAAGATCAGGAAACTGGAGGCCGATTATCTGAAAGTCGCTGAGGGCGGTAACGCTGTAGCGCTTCAGGCGGTGAGAGACTTCTTTGGCCAGGCCAACAAGAGCATTCGCTGGGTCAAGCGAGCCCGCCGCGACGCTGAGCCGAGTCACCTGCAGTCCCTGTTCGATTTTGCTGCCAGCGCTTATCGAAGGCCGTTGTCTGCAGCGGACCGCGCAGACTTATTATCTTTCTATCGCGATTCCCAGGAGCGCTATGGCCTGGATCATGAAGGGGCGATTCGCGAGGCGATCGTACTGGTGTTGACGTCTCCGAAGTTCTCCTATCGCGTGGATTTGGTGGAAGGCGGCAGTGGAGTTCAACCGCTATCGGATTACGATCTGGCGAGCCGGCTGAGTTATTTCCTGTGGTCGAGCATGCCGGATAAGGAACTGCTGCAACATGCCGCAGCGGGCGATTTACATAAGGCGGAGATCATCAAAGGTCAGGCGCGGCGGATGCTTAAAGATTCGCGTGTTCGGGCGCTGGCTGTGGAGTTCGGCGGGAATTGGCTGAATTTTCGCGATTTCGAGCAGATCGGCACGGTAGACCGCGAGCGGTTTCCCTCGTTCAACGACGAATTGCGTGAGGCGATGTTTGAGGAGCCGGTTCGCTTCCTGCTGGATGTGTTTCGTCAGAACCGTTCGATACTTGACTTCCTCTACTCTCGCGATACGTTTGTGAATCCTGTGCTTGCCCGTCACTACGGCATGTCTCCAGGCGGGGGCGATAAGGATAGTTGGGTTCGGGTCTCTGACGCCGATCGTTACGGTCGGGGCGGCCTATTGCCTATGGCGGCCTTTTTGACAAAGAACGCGCCCGGCTTGCGGACCAGTCCGGTGAAGCGTGGGTATTGGGTGGCGAGGAATGTACTCGGTGACGAAATTCCGCCACCACCGCCGCTTGTTCCCGAGCTCCCGGCCGATGAGGCCAAGATGGATCTGCCGTTGCGGCAGATGCTGGAGCGGCACCGCGCCGACCCGAGTTGCGCCTCTTGTCACGCGCGATTCGACTCGTTTGGATTGGCGTTCGAAACGTTCGATCCGGTCGGCAAGCATCGAACTTCCGATCTCGGCGGACGCATGGTGGATGCGAAGGCCACCTTCCCGGGCGGCGTTGACGGAGAGGGAGTGGCAGGAATCCGGCAATACATTCGGGACCATCGGGAAGACGATTTCGTGCGGGGCTTTGTCAGTAAGCTGTTGGCTTACGCGTTGGGACGCAGCCTGGCGATCTCCGACGACCCTCTGATTCAGGAGATCGTCAGTAAGCTCGCTACCACAGGACATCGTTTTGAAACGATAATTGAAAGTATCGTTACGAGCCGCCAGTTTCTTAACAAGAGGTGATCCATGATGAGCACGAAATTATCCCGAAGGACCGTTCTTCGCGGAGCCGGCGTAACGATTGGCTTGCCGTGGCTGGAATCGCTGACAGCTTCGGCGGCCACCACTGCGGCGCCGCCCCAACGGTTTGCCGTGCTGTTCATGGGCACTGGGATCAGTCCGGGTCGTTGGTGGGCTAAGGGCGCGGGCGCCGGGATGGAGCTGAGTGAATCCCTGACGCCGCTGGAGCCGCTCAAGGCGAAGATCAACGTTATCGACGGTTTGTTTAACAAGACCGCCACAGGGCAAGGTATTCATCCGGCGATGACCGGAAATATGCTGTCGGGGGCGCCGATCCGCAAGGGTTCGATCATTCAAGGCGGCATTACTATCGACCAGGTGCTCGCCAACAGGATCGGGCAGGAGACGCCGCAGCCGAGTATGGTGTTGGCCTGTGAGCGGGCCATGACCGGGTTCCATGAAACGAACTTTTCGAACGCCTACAGCTCACATATTTCGTGGCAGAGCAGCGATTCGCCGGTGCCCAACGAGATGTACCCTTCGTTGGCGTTCGACAGCCTGTTCGAGAACGGCGGCAGGCTACGCAACAAAAGCGTGCTCGATCGGGTTAAGGACCATGCCTTGACGCTGAGCGGGAAGGTCAGCGCCACTGACAAACTCAAGCTGGAGGAATATCTCGCCAGCGTGCGGGAGGTGGAACGCAGCATCGAGCGGATGCGCACGGATAAGGACAAGGCTGAAGAACGGGCTCGCGATGCGGGACGGCCGGTGTTTGCGATGAAGCGACCGCAGGATGGCTTGCCTGAAGATATCCGCGATCATATTCGCCTGATGTGCGACATCATCGCTCTGGGGTTTCAGACAGATAAGACGCGCGTTGCCTCGCTTCTCTTAGCCCGCGACCTGTCCGCGCTCTACTATCCATTTCTCGGCGTTAG
>DASQLD010000164.1:0-3801 GCA_035630195.1 Bryobacteraceae bacterium | reverse complement strand
GGACTATGTCCGGCACTACAATCGCAATCCACAACCATTTCAGTGGGTCGCCAGTGCCAGCAAGATCATTCGTAAGGTCAATAAATATAAAGAGACTTTAGAAACGGGAGACTAGTACGTTGCCAGCCAAATGCCGACACTTGTTGACCTTGTTCTCGTCCCGTACCCTTACCGGAGCTTTGTCTTGCCTTCCGGCGATCGCCCGCTGCGCACGGTAGAAGTGGATATGAGATCGCAGTCGCAATCGCAATCGCGACTTCACTTTCCTAATGCTGGCGCGATTCGCGATCGCTGTGTTCAAGCGGGCGGGACGACAACGTGCTTAACGTCCGCCATATAGCGCGCGGCTGCCGCGGACGCATCCTCCGGAGTGCTTCCACGCTCGCGAGCATCCATGTACGGGGCGTACCAGTCCCACCAGTCGTGCTTCGGGGCGACCGCTTCGAATGATCCGTGATGTTCGGCGGCGTCATGCAGCAGCTCCGCGAGAGCCGCAACGTTCAACGTCACACCCCGGCCTGGAAGTCGTTCCTTGATTTCCTGCAGCAGCCACCCATTGCCGTCGGGATCGTTGAAGGAGACGAACGAGCGGTAGCTGCGATGCTCGGGATCGGGGCCACTGACGCGCCGCCGCCCAAATAGGTAGGGCTGGTCTGTGCCGGCATGCACACCGTCAGCGTCGTGGAAGACCTCACTCGCATCAATGCGCTGGGCGACGAGTTCGGCGCGCGCAGCCTCGATGTCGGAGACAATCAAGTACAGGCCCTGGGCGGATCCGGGTGCCGCAGCGGTGACATTCTTACCAAAAATGACCGAACACCCGGAGCCCCGCGGCGTGAACTGGAGCACGCGGAAGTCGTCACCCTTGTCATAGTCGGCGTCAAGCCGCCACCCGAGCTTCTCGTAGAACTCTTTCGCCCGATCGACATCCGAGACGGGTATAACAACCACCTCGAACTTCATGTCGACTCTCGCCACGGTGGCGTCATTAGTGCGGACTGCGCTGGTGCTCATGGCTGCCTCCTGTGTTGTCCTGCATCTTGTGCAGAGTGCTTACTAGTGTATTGTGCTTTGAAGCAGGAGCGTTTGAGAGTTGCCATCTGAGTAAAGCGCAGTTTCGCCTTCTTCCCGATGTCTCCCGGATGATGAGCCATCTGGAAGTTGACCGTCTTGATCCCGGCTTCTTGAGATCTATCCGCTCGATTTACGGATTGCGACCACTAATCGAGGTGCAGGCGTTACTCTCGTAACTGATCACTCCGGTTAGATGAGGGCATGTTTCGAAAGACTCGCGCGCCCACATCACGAGAAAATCCGCCTCGCTCAGCGCCACCTTGCGCTCCGGACATCACCGGTATATGCTACTCCCAACCTCTTTCGAGGCTTGCGAGGTGTGTATGCTTCTCAGTAGAACGCTGATCGCTATCTTCTTGCTCGCAGCATCGTCTGCTGCGCAGACGTTCTATGGATCGGTAATTGGCACGGTAACGGACCAGACTGGCAGTTCCGTAGTTGGAGCCGCTGTCACGCTCGTAGATCTGGCCCGATCCGACCGCCGTACCGGCCAAACCGACGAATCGGGAAATTACCAGTTTGTCAATCTCGTGCCCGGTCAATACCGTGTCGAAATTGAGAAACCTGGATTCCGTCGCTTCACGCGCGAGCCGATCACGGTTGAAGTCCAGAGTACAGTCCGCATTGACGTTCCCATGCAGGTGGGTGACGTTACGCAGACAGTTGAGGTCCAGGCCCAGACGCCCTTGATTCAAACCGAAGATGCATCACTCGGTCGCGTAGTCGAGTCGCGAAAAGTTCTGGAGATGCCGCTCAATGGCCGCAACGTCTTCGGTTTGGTTGCGATGGTTCCCGGAGTCGTCCCCGGAGGTCAGTCCGGCAGTACGCCGACCGGCTCCAATCCATTTGCCTGGGGCAACTACCAGATCGGCGGAGGACAAGCCAACCAGAGCGCTTCCTATCTCGATGGCGCGCCGCTGAACACGGTCTACGGCAATCTGACCTCGCTGGTCCCCACTCAGGACGCCATTCAGGAGTTCCGGGTACAGACGAACAACCTCGGACCTGAGTTCGGCCATCTGGCTGGCGGAGCGATTAATCTCACCACCAAGTCCGGCTCGAATAGCCTGCATGGCAGCGCTTACGAGTTTCTGCGCAACCGCTCCCTGAACGCCAACACGTTCTTCAACAACCGCGCTGGTGTTCAGCGCCCCGCATTCACGCAGAATCAGTACGGAGCGAATGTTGGCGGACCGGTCGTCCGGGATAAGACGTTCTTCTTCTTCTCGTGGGAAGGCTTCCGTTTGCGTCAGGGCATCTCGTATGTCTACTCGGTACCCACCGATGCTATGCGTAACGGAGACTTCTCGAATGTCAGGAACGCCGCAGGGGCTGTCGTGCCCATCTACGACCCGCTTACCACGTGCGGGCAATACAATAACGCGCCCTGCGCAAAAGATGCGAATGGCAGCGACATCATTACGCGTCAACCGTTCGCTGGAAATGTGATCCCGCCCAACCGTATCGATCCCGCTGCAAAAGTACTCACGGAACGCTGGGGTCGCGCAAACGGACCTGGCAATGCTTTCACCAACGTGAATAACTTCACAGCCAATGCCAGTGTCGGCGGTGGCAACGATCAATACAACGGCCGCGTGGACCATGCGTTCTCGGAGAAGAACCACGCCTTCGTCCGGTACACTTACTGGACGAATCTGAACCTCGCCATCGATCCTTACCGAACGCAGACCTGCGTTGACCGCTGCACAGAAACCTTCAACAACAATCAGGCCGTGATCGCGGACACCCACTCGTTCTCACCCTCGCTCATAGGGGATCTACGCCTGTCCTACACACGTTTCCACTACGACCGAACTGCCCTGACCGCCGGTTACGATCTCACCCAACTCGGGTGGCCCGCGTCACTGAATAATGAGGTGGTGGTCCGGGTGCTCCCACAGGCCAGCGTTACCGGTTACAACGGAGTCTTCAGCACAAATGGGACCGGCAGCACCATCGTCGATCGCAATGACGTCTATTCCCTCGCGCCCAGCATGACAAAGATCTGGGGTAGTCACACCCTCCGGTTCGGAGCCGAGATCCGGCGGAGCACACACAATTACTATCAGCAGAACAGCCCCTCGGGTCGGTTCACCTTCGACGCGCTGATGACAGCCGTCAATCCGTTCACCACTGCCGGCACTGGGAATGGCTTTGCATCATTTCTCCTCGGATATGGCAATGGTGGTGGAGTCAACCAGAACGCATTCGTGGCCGCGCAGATCATCTATGGCGGCTATTACGTCGGCGATCAGTGGCGAGTCAGCTCGAAGCTCACACTGAACTACGGGGTGCGTTACGAGCAGATGGGTCCCTGGTCGGAGCGCTACGACCGCTTGAGCGTCCTCCAGCCGACCGTCCCGAACGAAGTCGCATCCGCATCCGGCCGTAGCCTCACGGGCAAGCTAGCGCTCGTAAACTCGCCGGACAACCCGAGCCGGAACAACCAGAAGCGCGGGAATCTTTTCTCGCCACGTTTCGGGTTGGCATACCGGCTGGACAACAAGACCGTAATCCGAAGTGGCTACGGCATCTTCTACCTCCCGAATGACGTCCGCTGGAACATGGTGCCAAATAATGACGCAGTGAACTCATTTGACAATCCCTACAACGGGACACTCAACGGCTCGGTCACTCCTCTCGATACTCTGACTAATCCCTTCCCCAACGGACTCCTCCCCACGCCAGGGCGGAGCGAGAATCTGCAGAAGATCCTCATCGGCCAGG
>DASQLD010000163.1:0-33346 GCA_035630195.1 Bryobacteraceae bacterium | reverse complement strand
CACGCATCCCGCATACTGTATGACTCCGGGGTCCCTTTGGTTAACGTTCCTGCAAGGAATGTATCGGAGCATCTGCGCACAACGGTACCGGAGCTTGAGAAGTTCATGAAGGGCAAGTCGCCAATCGCCGATTATCTCTTTTCCGAGTTCGTGAAGTATGCGCAACATCATTCGCGCGTTCCCGCATTTCCTTACTCGAAAGTAATCTGGGACATTTCGACCGTAGCGTGGCTCCTCGAGCCGAAGTGGGTTCCAAGCCGCATCGTTCCGAGTCCTGGGCTTACCGATGATATGAAGTACGAGACGAGACCGAATAGGCATCCTGTTCGCGTGGCGTTTCACGCCGATCGCGATCAAATCTTTAACGACTTGTTCATCAAACTGGCCAAATAGTCACTCTTCACAGAGATCACTTGGCTCGACGAACTTGTAAGCGCGTTCCTTCACGCATCTCGTCCGTTGCGCGCCTTACCACCAAATCACCCGCCGAAAGCTCGCCAAGAACTTCGACGAGTTCTCCAGCGGCAGTGCCCCGGCGGACGTTGACCCACTCCGCCCTCTCGTCCACCACACGAATAACGAACGTGCGCTCGGTAGTAGTGACGATGGCTGTCGAAGGTACCAGCAGAGACGCCACTCCTCCAGCGGCAGGCCACGAGACTTGCGGATACATGCCAGGACTCAAATCGTTCCGACTGTTAACGACATCCAACTCAACCGCCATCGTCCGTGTCTTGGGATCTAGCGAGCGATCTAGGCGGGCAACCGTTCCGTTGAACGTACGTCCCGGATACGCAGGAACGATAAACGGAACGCGGGCGCCCCGACGGACACTGGAAACGGAAGCTTCCGGTACCGGAACAATCAGGCGGAGACGTGAAACTTGCTCCAGTTCCAGCATCGGCCCCATGGCGGCGTTGCCGGGTCCAACCAGGGCGCCGGGATGCGCGAACCTCTCTGTGATGATTCCCGAGAAAGGCGCGACGAGATTCAAATATGCTTCCGATTGCTTCATGGCTTGCATGGCTGCCTGAGCCGCCTTGATTGTGCTTTCTGCGGATCGCACAGCGGCGCGTGCCGCTTCTGCATTTTTTTCTGCTTGCAGAAGTTCGAGACCTGCAATTGCCCCAGGTGTAAGAGAGGCGGCTTTCAGTCGCTCGTACGTAGCTTCTAAACCCGCTAGTCGCGCCTCCGCCTCCGCTTGCATCGCCTCGGCGCTTTGCACTCGGGACTCAGCTTCGGCGGTCTGCGCCTTCAACTCGGGAGCCACGATGGTGGCCAGCAACTGTCCTTGCCGGACGAGGCTGCCCCTGTCGACAAGTACGCGCTCGACGAAACCATTTGCGCGCGCATGCAGCGAAACCCGTTGATAGGGCATGAGTTCGCCTGGCAGCAGGCTGGTGCGCTGGACCGCCTCGGACCGCACGGGAACCACATCAACAGGCTGCGCGACCGCGAAGCTGCAAATGCTTCCGAAGAAAGCGAGAATTGAGGATCTATACGGCTTCGGGTACATAGTAACGGCTCTCCGGATCAGACGGATTAAGGGAAGGAGACTGGGTTCCCACGCCTCGTTGCAAAAGCGCATAGATCGCGGGAAGAATGGTGAGTGTTGCGAAGGTAGCAAACACAAGTCCGCCGATAACGGCCCGGCCAAGTGGCGCGGTCTGCTCACCGCTTTCGCCGAGTCCGAGCGCCATCGGCAGCATACCCATTATCATGGCGGAGGCCGTCATCAACACGGCGCGAAGCCGGCCCGTGGCGCCTTCGCGGATGGAGTCGGTGATAGACAATTTCAGCTCACGCCTCGCTGTTTCGGAAAAGCTGACCAACAAAATAGAATTCGCGACGGCGATGCCGATCGCCATAATTGCTCCCATAAAGGACTGAATGTTCAGCGTTGTGCCAGTCACCAGGAGCGTCAGCACCACTCCGCAGAGCACTGCAGGCACGGTAAGAATAATGGCGAGCGCCAGCCGCAGCGATTGGAAATTGGCGCCGAGCAAAAGAAAAATCACTACCACCGCGAGCCCCAGCCCGGTTCTGAGGCCATCGATTGTCTGACGAAGCGCCGGAATCTGACCGCGCTCAATCACCTTCAGTCCTCGCGGAGGTTTACCGGCTGCCTCGATCGCTTTGTGAATTCTTGGCGCAGCTTCGCCCAATGTGATCCCGTGCAGATTCGCCGTTAAGCTCAAAACTCGTTGTCCGTTGTACCGTTCCATCAAACCTGGAGCAGTACCTTCTTTGAGTTCAGCTATCTCACCTAGGAGCGGACGAGAAGCTCCATTAGGAGACACCTGCAGTTGCGCTAAGGCATCCGCCGATTGCATGCGGTTCTGGGGAATCTCCACTTGGATCTGAAATGCGTTGCCGGACACTGGGTCGCGCCAATAGTTCGGATCGGTGAAGCGCGAAGACGAAGTCGCTGCCACCAGCGAGCGCGCGACGTCTTGCATGGTGAGCCCGTATTGGCCCGCGCGGTCGCGATCGATGTTTACTTGAAGCGTGGGATAATCCTGCTGTTGAGCAAGTTGAAGATCGCGCAGAAACGGTAGCTTGGCTAGCTCGGCCCGCACTTTGACGACATGCGCCCGGTTATCCGCCAGATTTGGCCCCTGTATGGCAACCTCTACCGGCGTTGGTGAACCGGCGCTCATCACCTGATTCACAATGTCACCGGCTTCGAATGATACCGCGATAGCGGGCAGTGCCTCTCGGAATTTCGCGCGCAGCCGTTCCCGCAATTGGTTGCTATCGCGCCTCGCCTCCGGTTTCAGCGCTACCGTCATCACGGCTTCATGAGGACCGCTTGTCCAGAGGAAAACTGTGTTGATTGGGTAGCTCGCCGGCTGAACGCCGATGAAGGATGTCGTGATGGCGATGTTCTCGGAGCCAATCTCATGACGCATTATGTCGAGCGCCTTGAGTGCGACTAACTCGGTACGCTCGATTCGAGTACCAGTGGGAGCGCGTAGCCGCACTTGAAACTGCGGCGGATCGGTTTGAGGAAACAGCTCAGTTCCTATTTGCGGTAACGCCAGGAAGAGAATCGCGATGGCCGCCGCCAAATATCCCAGAACGATGGGCCACCGAAGCTTCACCGACGCCCTGACGTAGCTTCCATAGCTACGACGAAGCCTGCCGAACACGCCGCGATTCAAATCTTCCGAATCGCCTGCCCGCATCAGCCACGCCGCCATCACAGGCACTAATGTTGTGGACAGCATGTACGACGACACCATTGCGAATCCAACCGCGAGAGATAGCGGCAGGAAGAGCTGCCGGCCCACGCCCTCCATGAAAAAGGCCGGGACGAAAACCGCCAGGATACATACCATGGCGAGCAGCCTCGGAAGCGCTGTTCGCTGTGCCGCCTCAACGACGGCAACCGCGCGCGGCAGTCCTCGCGCCATTTGCGTATGAATATTCTCCACCTCAACGGTTGCTTCATCCACCAGAATGCCTACGGCTAAGGCCAATCCGCCCAATGTCATGATGTTGATGGTTTGCCCCGCAGACCATAGCAAGACAATGGCCGATAAGAGTGCTAACGGGATCGTCGTGATCACGATGATGGCGCTTCGCCAGTCACGAAGGAACAGGAGAACCATCAGGCCCGTTAGCGCCGCTCCCAGCGCTCCTTCGAATGCCAGACCGCGGATTGCATGGGACACATAGCCGGTCTGGTCAAACTCGAGCCTGATATCCACACCATCGGGCACCACTTCGCGGAAACTGGGGAGTGCCGCCTTGACAGAGTTCAACACTGCCAGCGTGCTGGCATCCGATCGCTTTGTAACTGGAATATATACTGTGCGCTTTCCATTCACATGCGCGTACGCCGTGAGAATGTCCGTGCCATTCTCGACAACTGCTATGTCGCGGATGTAAACGGTTGGTCCCTGTCCCAAGCGCACAGGCGCATTTGCAAGGTCAGAGAGATTACCTCCGATGACGGAGTTGGTGACTGCAAACCGGTTAACTTCGCCCGTACGGATGTTGCCGGACGGAACCACGGTTGTAGCCTTATTCACTGCGGATATCGCTTGCTCCGGGGAGATACCATACTGTCGCAGTTTGTCCGGGTCGAGTCGCACTACAATCGTGCGCTGGTTCCCACCAAAGGGCGGCGGAGCAGACACACCCGGCAGCGTTGCAAACAGCGGCCGTACCCGGTTCAAGGCGACATCTTGCAATTCGCCCGCGCTTAGCGTTGGACTACTGAAGACGAGCTGACCGACAGGGACACTGCCGGCATCGAAGCGAGTGATGAAGGGTGGGACGGCGCCCGGTGGCATGAACGCGCGGGAGCGATTGACGTACCCAACAGTCTGCGCCATGGCTTGGTTCATGTCCGTGTTCGGATAGAACACCAGCTTCATCAGAGCTGCGCCCTGAATACTCTTGGATTCCACGCGCTGTATGCCTGTGATGTAAAGGAAGTGGTACTCGTAATAGTACGTGAGGTAGCCTTCCATCTGCGACGGATCCATCCCACCATAAGGCTGAGCGACGTAGATCGCTGGCTCGCCTACTTGTGGAAAGATATCGACCGGCATGCGCCGAATCGCCAAGCCGGCAGCTAAAGCAATCGCCACCATGACGACCAACAGACTGATAGGCCTTGTGAGTGCGGCGAAAACAAGTCTCATTCAAAGAACTCCTTATTGACTCGCTTCGGCTAACACTGAGGTGATTTCCCCCATAGCCGCGGCCACGGCAAGCCTCGCGCGCCAGATATTGAGTTTGGCCAAACTGTCATCGATTTCGGCCTGTGCAAGTCGGCGTTGCGCATCCGCCACCTCGATTGCCGTGCTAAGCCCGGATTGATACCGGGCTCGCGCTTGTTGCACAGCAGCACCTGCCGCCTCTACCGCCACAGGTGTGGTCTCGGCCACTTCCAGTGCTCCTTGGTACGCGGCCGCGGCGCGATCACGGTGTCTTTTTAGTTCCACAAGTACCTGATCGTATCGGCTTCGCTCCACCTCCAGCCGGGCCGTCGCAGACTCACGCCGGGCGCGAATAGTCGGTAGATCGAAAATCGGAAAGGTAGCCGTGAACCCGACGCCCCAATTGTGTACGTTGGGTCCAAGTCCGTTCACCCCTCCAAGCAATCGGCCGTCATTCAACGCTCCGGTACCCCGAGCGTAAGTAGTGCCTTCTAGCGTAAAGCGAGGAAAGTAGCTCCTATCAACCGCTCGGAGCCGCGCTTCGGATTCGACTGCAGCAGCATTTTGGACGCGAGCGGCTGGATTCTCTGCTAGAGCCGTATCTTGCGAAGGCTCGGAAGGTGTCGCAAGAAGCTTTCCTACGGCCACATTCAAAGTGTTTGCGTCGAGACCTAGATAAGCGGCAAGACTGGCCTTTGCTTCTCGTACCGCCTGCCTGGCCTGGAACAACTGAGCGCGGGCGGACGCCTGGTCCGCACGAGCCAGCGACGATTCGACGCCGGGCCGCAGATCGGCCTTTACCAATGCCTCGGTAATTCGTAGTAATTCACTGGAACGTTCCACTGCAGCCTGAGCCGCGATAACCGTCTGCTGGGCAGCGATCAACGTCAGCACGTTGTCTGCTACTAGCGTGGCAACTTCCAGGCGTGTGCGTTGTATCGTTGCCTCGGCTCTCGCGCGGCCCGCTTCCCCAATCGCGACATTGGCTCGTCTCAAACCGAAATCGAAAGGCTCCCAGGCAACCGTCAGTCCCACGGTGCTGCCCCAGGCGCTCCCGAGGCTATTCGTGTTCAGCACCGGTCCCGAAATAGGAGCAATGATCTGTGAAGGAAACAGCAATCCAAAAACATTGTTGCGGGTAGCTCGATTGATTCCGGCAACGGCATCGAGAGATGGCAGATATGCCGTGCGGGCAAGCTTGATCGCTGCTGCGGCATCTCGCGACTCAGCTTCGGAGACTCGGACTGATGGATAGTAGTCGAGCGCGATCGACACGGCCCGCTCCAAGGTGATCGCCTGACCGGGTACGGGTTGGGCCAAGGCCGGGTGGTTAACAAGAAAACACGCCATTGCTGCAGCCCATGGCCAAATTGTTTCCATCCGTCTATTTGCGAGCATGCTTCGGTCTTGTAATCTTCTTGTGATCTGAATGTTCTTCCACCAGTTCCCGGAACAGTTCTCGTACTTTTCCCAGGGCAGACTTCAACGCACGTTTGCCGAGAGTTGTGGACTGGTAGATTCGTCGGGAAGTTTTCCCATCCCGCTCTATATGAGATTGTAGGTATCCTTTCGTCTCCATCCCATGAAGAATCGGATACAAAGTCCCGGTACTTAGCTTGTAGCCATGTCGCTGCAGTTCCTCGACCATCCAGAGTCCGTAGATCGGCTCCTTCGCGGCGTGGTGAAGAATGTGCAGCCGAATAAGCCCCGAATAGAGAATCTTGTCATCCGTCGCTTCCTGCATTTTGAATATCGAATTTCAAAAGCGAATATCGATTGCGAAAACCATAATACACGATTCGAACAGGATGACAGGTCATCTTCGTAAATAACCCCAGGTTCCTTCTCACCGAACAGAGACGGGATTTGGACTTGCGGCAGAAGCTTAAGCGCATGCGCGACGTTGGCGTCGAACAGGATCCGCAACTCAAGACACGCAGGGAGCCGCAGTCCCGCAAGCGGTGGGGTGTTCCGGGTTCAAGGATCCCCCGTGTTTGGCTGGAAATTCCTGAAAGGATCGAACGAAGCTGTTCCCGTACTGTGGCTCTTGTTCGCGAACAGAATGAACCAGTAGAATTGGGCGAATCCTACCGCTGCGGATTCGCCCAACCTACAACTATCAGAAGCGATATCTCAGGCCGAACTGCAGTTGCCGCGGATTGGTCCGCTGGCTGCTGATTCTTCCAAAGTCGTTCCGGTTCATCGCGCCGATAGGGTCGCCAAAATTCACGACGTTCGGCATGTTGAAAAATTCGGTCCGGAATTCTATGCGGTGACGATCCGTGATATTGAAATTCTTCTGGACCGCCATGTCAATTCCAATGATGCTGTCTGCGTTGGTGATGTACTGTCCCGCATTGCCGAACGTGTAAATTGCCGGTAGAGCGAAAGCAGCTTTGTTAAACCACTCCTCGTCCGTTCTGGGCGCGGCATCAGGGTCGCCGACAAGGTCTGGACGCTGGCTGGACCGCCCCGTGTTTGCCCGATCCACGCCGGACGTGATGAAGAGCGGTGGACCGGTTTCCAGTCGGGTGATCCCTTCGAGCGCCCATCCTCCAATAAACGCGTCGATTCCCCGGTGCATGTCCCCACCGAACTTGCGGCCTCGACCGAACGGTAGTTCGTACACGTACGCAAAATTAAATACATGGTTGATGTCCCAACTGGACCGCGAGTAATCGGCGCGCCGGTTGAACGGATCCTGAACTTTTACTTCCGATAGAGACGATTGTCCGTCCAGCGACTTTTGGAACGTGTAATTCAGGTTGAATTGCAATCCGTTCGAGTACCGCTTGATAAGCACCATATGCAACCCGTTGTATGAGCCGTTATATTGATTCGAGCCGCCGTCGAGATCGCCGAAATTTGGCAACAGTCTGCGTGGCCCGATAGCTCCAGGGCCGGGCGTTAGCGCGTTATTAAAGGGCGAGTACCCGATCTGTTTGCGGCTGCCCGAACCCACATAGCCGATTTCGAGACTCAAGTCATCCATTACTTGCTGCTGAATGAAAAAGTTCCACTGCATAGAGTAAGGCGACCGATTCTCTGGATTCTGTGGCCAGCCCCCGATTGCGGCAGTGCTCTCAAACGACGGACCGGGATCGGTGATCTGAAGATCCAGTGTCCCTCGATTCGGGCTGAATACTTGCTGGACCGTGAAGGGCCAGAACTTGCGTAGATCCTGAAGCTCCTGCACGAAGGTCGAGTTGTAGAACATGCCGAATCCGGTTCGAATGACCGTCTTCGAGCCCAGCTTGTATGCGATGCCCAGGCGTGGCGCAAAGTCGTTCTTGTCCGTCTGAACCAATGCGCGACCAAAACCGCCCGTGCGAGGAAGGGTATTCCGTTGACCCGTAACTGGATCTGGTTCGGGATTCACGGCTGCCCAGAGTAATTCACCAACGTATTCGCCCGTTGTGGGATTGCGGCGAACCCACAAATTGCCGAGCCGGTCCGTCTGGTCATACGGACGAGTTCCCAGCTGGTACATCAAACCGAGGTTGATCGTCAGATTCGAAGTCACGCGCCAATCATCCTGAATGTGGGCAATCGTGAAATGAGAGATTGCATCAGTCAGTGTGTTCCCTTGGCCCCGACGAATTTCGGAGGGATAACCAAGCAGCGCGTCCGCTAACGGAAAACCAGAGATCTGACCGTTGAAGATGGCATCTCCATTCATCGGATTAGACGTGTTGGTGTAGAACTGGCGGTGCTGATACTGGCCGCCGATTTTCAGCGAATGCTTGCCCCTCGTAATCGAGAGATTTGCCCGGCCCTGCCAGATGTTGTCGCCCTGTAACCCACCTCCGCCCGTCGGGATGCTATAGGCGCCCATGCTGAGGTTGACCAGCGGATCGCCAAAAACTTCGCGCTGATACATTTGAAGCTTCGTCTGGTCTAAAAATTCGGCGCGGGTCACGGATTTCGTATTCACCGCCGGTAGGTCGGGCTGGTTACTTCCGAATCCCACATCCAGCACCGTGGTGGCGCTGAAAATCTTCGTCCAGCTTCCACCATAGTTAGTGACATTGAACGCGCTTGCTCCAGTCACAGTCGGGATGGACGCGGGGCTGATTAGGTCGGCGTTCTGCAGACTATAGCGAAAGAACACCGAGTTGCTCGCGTTTATGTTGTAATCCCACCGCATATGAACAGAATCGCGATCGTTCGCTTCACTGAAGTTGTTCGCCAGGTTTTGCACATCGCCGCTGCGATTCGGCAGAGGAACCATTAATTGCAAAGCGGTCGGGATTGCCGGGTTGATTCTGTTCGAAGGGATCACATTATTCGGGAACGGAACATTGCCGTTTACCGGATCGCGAATGATCGTCGGCGAGCTGCCTTGCAAGAGCGAGGAAAAGTCGCCTCTGCGAAACGCTTCGGGCGGCACGCTGGCAAGGACCGCGCTGCCACGCCGGCGCCGGAACCCCTCCCACGATGCGAACCAGAACATCTTGTCGCGTAGATTTAACTTCGGTAAAACCACAGGCCCGCCGACTGCGACACCGTACTGATTCAAGCGGAATGGCGTAACACCCAGACCCGACTTGTTCGCAAAGAACTCGTTCGCGTCGAACGTGCTGTTTCGGAGATATTCATACAACGTTCCGTGAAGATCGCGCGAGCCTGACTTGATCACCATGCTCACATTGGCGCCCATGGACCGGCCGAATTCCGATCCTGTGTTGGTCGCTACTTTGAATTCCTGCAGTGCATCCATTGGTGGTGAGATGCCCGGCGAATTCATCATCTGCATGTTGGAATCGAAGCCATCCAAGGTGAAATTGTTGTCCTGCGGTCTTCCGCCATTCACAGAGAACAACCCCGTACCGGACTGAGCGACGCCTTGATTCTGGCTTCTGCTCACGGAACTCGTACCTGCGCCGAGCAGGATGAGGCGAGTATAGTTGCGTTGATTTACGGGAAGAGCCTGCAGCTCCTGCGATGTCACAACATTGCCTACGGAAACTTCTTCTGTCCGTAGGATTGGAGCGGCAGCGGTCACTTCAATCCTCTCGCTGACCTGACCGACTTCAAGCGTGAAATCGACCTCGAGAACGGCAGCCACAGGAAGTGTCACATCCGGACGCACTTGAGTCTTGAATCCCACTGCTTCCACCTCGACGGTGTAGGTGCCGGGGTTTAAGGGAGTCACACGATACTGACCCTCTGTATTAGTTGTCACCGTGCGGACGATTCCTGTCGCATCGTTCGTCACCTTAACCGTGACATTCGGAGCAGCTGCACCTGAGGCATCTTGGACATCGCCAACAATCGTCGCAGCTGTCTGTGCCCGAGCCGTAGTGGTAAACAAAATTACCATCACGGCACAGCAGAACGTTCGACACCATCTGCGATTTACCATCGCTTTGCGCCTCCTGACGTCAGATTGTGAGTGTGGGATCGCATCGGACCCAGCCCGATCAGTGTGTCGGAAGTATATCCCAGGTAAGCGATAACTGTAAAGGTTTGGCCAATCTATTGCCGTGTTACGATGGCCCCGTGCCGGCCGCATTTACCCGTGCTCTAATCGGCTTATCTGTACTTAGCGCGGCGGCTCACGCGCAAGGCGTCATCAACCGCGGGGCAGCGCCTGAGCCAAAGCCGGCGTTTTCAGGCAGGGCTTTTCAGGCCAAGTTCAAAGATGTCGCCGCGACGGCGGGTCTCAATCACGCCTTACTAACGGTCGGAAATTCGGATTCCAAGAAGTACATCATCGAAGCGAACGGAACGGGCGCCGCATTTGTCGATGTCGATCACGATGGCTGGCTCGACATCTTCCTGGTAAATGGTTCGCGATTGGAAGGCTTTCCAAAAGGTTCCGAACCCCATAGCTACCTGTTCCGCAACCAGAGAGATGGCTCGTTTGTCGACGTCAGTTCAGACGCCGGCCTGAAACGAGCAGGATGGGGCTCCGGTGTCTGCGCTGGGGATTACGACAACGATGGAAAGACCGATCTGTTTGTGACCTACTGGGGTCCAAACGCGCTCTATCACAACAACGGTGGCAAGTTTACCGACGTCGCATCGCAGGCGAGCGTCACCGGACCGGAGAAAGAATGGAGTTCGGGTTGTACATTCCTCGATTACGACAGAGATGGCAATCTTGATCTCTTCGTGACAAGTTATCAGCAGTTTGATCCAGCTCGAACCCCGTTGCCAGGCAAAGGCGCAAACTGCCAGTGGAAGGGCGTTCCCGTGTTCTGTGGTCCTCGCGGACTTCCGTTTGGATCAGCCACACTCTACCGCAATCGTGGTGACGGAACCTTCGATGACGTCTCGAATGCATCGGGCATCCGCAAAGCCAAAGGCTTCTACGCCTTCACGTCTGTCGCCGCCGATCTCAACCAGGACGGCTGGATTGATATCTATGTGGCATGTGACTCTACACCGAGCCTCTACTTCCGCAACAACAAAGACGGTACTTTCGACGAGCTTGCCACAGAGGCTGGTCTCGCTTTCAATGAGCATGGGCACGAGCAAGGCGGCATGGGAGTAGCGGTTGGCGATCTCGATGGCGACGGTTCGCTGGATCTCATCAAGACCAATTTCGCTGGTGATTATCCGAACGTGTACCGTAACCAGGGAAGAGGCATCTTTGAGGACGAAGTAGTCAGGGCAGGCCTGGCGGTCAATCCTCAATACGTTGCCTGGGGCATTGGATTAGTTGATCTCGATAATGACGGTTTGCAGGACGTGTTTCAGGTGAACGGACATGTCTATCCTGAAATTGACAACGCCAAGATCGTGGAATCGTACCGCAATCCTAGGCTAGTCTATCGGAACCTCGGCGGCGGCCGTTTCGAAGACGTCAGCCATATCGGTGGGACCGGCCTCGCAAAAAAGGCCAGCAGCCGCGGCGCCGCATTCGGCGACTTTGATAACGATGGCGACATGGATGCGATCGTCGTCAATATGGGTGAGAGCCCATCGTTGCTGCGAAATGATTTGGGACCAGGCGCGCACTGGATCCAGCTTCGCTTACGAGGGACGAAATCTAATCGGTCTGCAATTGGAGCGATCGTAACAATGTCCGCCGGAGGCCGCAAGCAAACGTTGCCGCTGCTCAGTCAGTCCAGTTTCCTATCGCAAAGCGACTTCCGCTTGCATTTTGGTCTGGGACAAGCGAGTAGGGTGGACGAAGTCACGGTTCGATGGCCAAGTGGGTTTGTCGAGCGGTTTACTGATCTAACCATTGATCGAATTTCTGAACTCGTCGAGGGATCCGGTTCCTCGCAATGACTTGGCTGTTCGCAATATTGCTTTTTCAAACTGCGGCAGAATTAACCGACGAAGCCCAGCGACTAGCCAAGAGTGGAAATACGGCCGAAGCGGAGAAACTGTGGCAGCGCGCCATTGTCCAGTCGCCCAAGTTCTTCCCCGCACTCTTCAATCTCGGCTACTTGAACTATTCGTTAGAGCGCTTCGAGCAAGCCTGCGAATTTTTAGAAAAAGCAGCTCAGATCTCCCCGAACGATTTCAACAGTCACTATCTACTAGGAGCGGCTAACAGCCGGCTCGGAAAAATAGACGCTGCATTGCGTGCGTGGAGGACAGCGGAAACTCTTCAACCGAATAGCCTCCGGCTGCTTCAGGCGATGATCGTAGAATACGGCAAAGGTCACTATTACGAGGATGCGGCGCGCACAGCCAAGCGAGCGCTATCCCTCAATCCCGCGCTGCCGAACCTCTACTTCCTCGCGATCAAAGCGCTTCAGGATGCGGGCGATTACGCGCGCGCTTTCGAGATTGCGTCACAGGCAGTCCAGCGATTTCCTCAGGAGGCTCGGGCGCATTTCGAGTACGGATTTCATTTGCAGAAACTAGGGCGTGTCGAGGAGAGTCTGCAGAGCCTCCATCGTGCGATGGAGTTGGATCCACTCTATGAAGAACCACGGTACTTCTACGGAGATCTCTTGCTGAAACAAGGTCGAGCCCAAGAGAGCATCCCGCATCTCGAATCTGCAATTCGAATCCGCAATGACTACCTCCCGGCTCGCTTGGAACTCGCCCGCGCGTTGATGTCTCTGAAGCGGTGGGACGAAGCGTTGCGCGTATTGGAAGAGACAGCGAAGATTGATGCGCAGCACCCGCAGCCGCATCTCCTGCTCTCCCAGCTTTACTTCCGGCGCGGCGATGAGAAACGCGCGCAACAGGAGAAGGAACTCTCGCTGCGACTGCGGCGGAACAAACCCGAACTGCTTGAATTGCCCCAATCACGTCCGTTTCGATAGGTCACATCAAGGCCATGTCCGCTCCCGGCTGGCGTTTTCGCTATGCTATTGAACGCCCTGCGAAACATGTCCCTACGATCCGTATTCCTGAAAACATCCGCGCTCGCGCCAATCTTGGCGTCTATGTGCGCTGCACAGACGGCAACAACGACAGCCGTGACACCGCTCGCGCCCGCCAGGGCGGGAGTTCCAGTGACCATCACAGCGACTGTGTCACCTAATCCGGGCAATGGATATGTCGCGTTTACGGATGAATATCGGGCACTGGGAAGCGCCGCGCTGAACAACGGCAAGGCTACTATCGTTACTTCCTTCGTGACCGGTGGTCGGCATCGGGTGAGAGCGGCATTCCGCGGCAACAGTACACATTTGCTTAGCATCTCGACCGATGCCTTGGTCGAAGTACAAGCGATTGTGCCTCAGAGCACCGGAGCCACTAAGCAGTTTGAGTTCGCTTTTCCTGTTTTAGCTGATGTTAATGGCGACGGACGAGTGGATCTGGTCCGGTTTACGCAGTCAATCGTTGTCGTGGAGTTGATGCAAGCGAACGGATCGTATGGCACGGCGATTCCATACAACATTGGCTTGGATCGAACGCCTGTAGGGGTGGCGGACTTCAACAGCGACGGCAGGACGGACGTGGCCGCGATCGAACGCGAAAATCTCGTAGTAATCTCCGGCAACGGATCAGCAGGGTTCACCCAAACCGTATTGGCGACAACGCCAATCGGATCATTCCCAGTCTGGAGCCTGGGCTACGGCCCCACATCAGCGTCTGGGGACTTCAACCGAGATGGCGCGGCAGATCTGGCTCTTTCTACCTTCTCCTTTTCCTCTTATAACGGCCCAACGATGACGATTCTGTTTGGAGACGGTAAGGGACAGTTCACCATTGTTGGTGGCATGTCTGACCCTAAGGGTGCGATCGGAGATGCCAACGGAGACGGTATTCTCGATTTCGCGAGCGACCTCTGGTTCCGGGGTACGGTGTTGTTTTACAAGATGGGTTGCAGGCTACTAGTGAGTAATGGCGGCAGCTACGTGGATGGGGATGACTGCGGCGCTACAGATGTCGGGACGCTGAGAGCAGGCGACCTCAATGCAGACGGGAAGCCCGATTTGCTTTTCAATGGTTTAATCCGGCTCGGAACCGGCGCGGGAAGTTTCTTAGCGGCAACACCTATCGACTTTGGCCCCGAGTTCACGTTCATAGACTTATTCGATCTCAATGGCGATGGGAATTTGGATGCCATCGGAAGCACTCAGGGCCTTTTAGCAGCCAAGCTAGGCAATGGCCGCGGAGGTTTCCCGTCCTCGACAACTGTGGCCGCCGACGCGGCGTCATTCAGCACGTTCCAGGATGTCAATGGGGATGGAGTTCTCGATTTCGTTTACTCGGATCATCTGACGTTCGGTTCTACGCAAAGCGCTCCCGTTGTGGAATCGGTTTCGATAGCTCCCGTTGTAAGATCGGGATCGAATCAAACCATCACCCTTGTTATAAGAGACAACGAAGGCGCTTCGAGCCTCAAAACGGTAATTCTGAACCTGGACGGAGGTGAAGCAAAAACCTGTCGAGTCACCATTGACGTTAACGGCAAAACAGCCTCTCTCGACCAACTGGAGCTTTTCACTGAAGGATCAGGATGGCAAAGAAATCCCTATTGCGCGATCAATCCGCAGGGAATCACGATACAAGCTGCCGATGCAACTCTGACCGTTGCAATCCCACTGGTTTTCCAGGCAAATGCAGAGGGTACTGTGTTCGTGACAGCACGCGGTATTGACAGTTCGGGCGGTGACTCCCTTTTCAAGGCTTTCGGAACGACTACGGTCACCCATACGAATCGCTTACCGCAGGCAGTTTCCGTCACGGCGAGCGGCCAGAACCCAACGATCTTCACTGTCACAATGAACGACCCGGACGGGCTCTCGAATTTCGCTACGGCCGAGCTTCTGATCGGCGAGTCCCTCTCCACGGCCAACGCCTGCTACATCGCAATTGATCCCCAAAGCCGCGTCGTGCGGCTGATGACCGATTCCGGCGTCGATTGGTTGGGCGCCTACATGATCTCGAACCGCTACATGGTGAATTCACAGTGCGCGACAAACTCGAATGCTTTCGAATACGTTTCGACGACCGGCCAACAGATAACCTTCAAAATTCCAGTGGACTTCAACACGTTCCATGGAGCGAAGAATCTTTATCTTCGGGCAATCGACTTCAGTGGAGGTGATTCGGGGTTCCAGCTACGAGGGCAGATTCAGTTGAGCGCGGTAGCCCCGCAGGGACCCTCCGTGACGGATCTACAGCCCCGGACGGGATCAAACCAAAACGTGACACTGACTGGACAGTTCCGTCATCCGAACGGCGCGAACGGACACTATCTCGGGTATATTCTGATTCTTCCCACACCAAACGTGGTTCAGTTCACGGCAGCGGGGTCTTGCCTCGTCGAATACAACCGCATCAGCAATGGTGTCCGCCTGATCAACGATGCTGGAAATGATTGGCTCGGGCCTATCTCCGGTGTTGTGATCTCGCCCCATGCCATCAAACTGTCCAACAGCAGATGCTCAGTGGATGTCAGCAAAGCGGTCGCCTCAATCAATGGACAGGTCCTGACTTTCACGGCGCCTATTCAGCTAACAAGCGCTATGAGTCCCGTGGCGGCGACATTCATTCAATCGCTCGACGTAACCGGTAAATGGACGGGGATGACTCAGTTCGGAAACTGGTTGAATCCAGCAGGAACGCAGACGAATTCGGGACCTCGTGTCGCTAGCCTGTCCTTCACGCGGGCAGACGAGAACAGTGTCAATGTTCGGATAGGATACTCTCACTCTACCTCTCTCGCCAAAATTGACCTGATTCACCTTCGGATCACGGATACGATTTCGTCAGATAAGTATTGCCATATCGTGTACTCTCCCAACGGACGAGCGCTCAACCTGATAGATGATTCGGGAACCATACTGCTCGGCTGGCGTACGGTAAACACAGGCGGGCTGATCAACAGTCGTTGCACCGTTCATACCTACGATCTGGTGAACGCATTCAGCAACGGGAACGGATATGTAAGCTTCTCTGTAGAGAGGACCCCCGGCAATTTGCCAGCGAATTTGAAGTTTTACGTAAATGCTTTCGACACTGATGCGCGCTTGACGCACTGGGTGGATGGTGGGTTCTGGCAGTGACGTCACAAAGGCAGAGTGAAAAGCCTTCCTCTTCGATGAGTTCTTTACGTGCGAGCCTTTGAGGGCCGATCAGATGAGACCATGAGTGGCGAAACTGAGGGTCGAAGCGGCGAAGCTGTCGAAAAATTGGACATCGGCGGCGATGTACAATTTGATTGGCAGGGCGAAATTGGATGGCCTGGCCGGAAGCTTACCGGCGATACGTATCGGCTCAAATTGCTGCTCATCCGATCAAGATGGACTGTGGCATGACCGCGGCGTCAACGGCAGAATCACTCGAGGATGCATGGGACGGCTGATCCAAATGCCCAACCCGATCGACTGGGTGTCGCTCGACTCCAGTGTCCTGCAAGCGGTGGCGTATGTAGCTCAGCGCAGATGGCTGTATCTGCGATTCCAAAGTGGGGAGATTTATCGGTACTTCGATTTCCCTCCTCAACAGTATCGAGACTTTTTGGATGCCGACTCGAAAGGCGCCTACTTCGGCAAACACATCCGCACTCACTTTCTGTACGAACAGCTTCCTCAATCTCGCCACGCGAGGGGATAATCATTAGCCGGCTTCACAAGTCTCAGCGTTGAAACATGCGAATGGCCGCAATCCCCGCAGCTCCCGCGAGTACGCACGATTCAGCATTTTCTCTGGTAATCCCACCGAGCGCATAAACAGGCGCTGTTGAGATTTCAGCAGCGGATCGAAGCGCTTCCAGGCCGACCGCTGGTCCCTTCCCCGGGGTCGCAAATACGGGGCCGAAGAGCAGGAAATCCGCCGCCCCTGCCGCGCGAACGTCATCTATTGAATGGCATGACTGACCGATTATGAAGCCCGAAGGAACCACCCGCCTCCAAACCTCTGCCCGTACCGCGTCACTCGCCAGATGGACACCATGAGCGCCAACTGCCAACGCAATATCCACTCTGGAATTCACCAAAATTTTGACCGGCCAGCGCGTCAACGCTCGGACGGCGCTATCCACTAAATAGAGCAAGTCTCGTCCGGTGAGATCCTTCTCGCGAATCTGGATGAATTCGACGCCACTGTCCGCCGCTCGGACCATGCAGTTTAAGAGATCGCGGCAACCCGTCCGATCGGTGATATAGATTTGTCGCATCCGCTACAGCACTTCGTAGTACCGCTCGCCTGCGCAACCTCTGCAGAGTGTCCTTCCGCTCGACACGACTTCGCGTTGGAAATTGATACCTTCACCACATTCATCGCAGACAATGCGCGCGGCTTTGTAGCCCGGCATTTCCTGCAGTCCGATTTCAACGCGGACCCACTGTGTTGAGAAGAGATCTTCCTCGGGCATCTCGCGATATGCAACCATTTGCTGTTCATTCTTCTTCTCGATTTGCGGATAAAGCTCGCGCGCGCGTTCCTTCGACGATTCCTTGGCAACAACCCGGACGGCCTTCTGATCTCGCAGATCGCAAAACGTAGCCGCCATCTTGCCAAAATCGCGAAACTTCAGCGCTCGCTTACCAAGACGGCAGCCCGTTACGACGCCGATCGCGTCCGTGGCGCAGCGGTCGATTTCAACGAACGTCACAAGTCGCTTCCGATCGGCGCCCTGCGGATCTTCGATCCCGAGATGGCCCAACCCACACAATGCCATGCGTACGCCAAGAATCTGTCCAGCGCAAAGATGTCCGTGCGCCTGCTCGGCCAGCGCGATATACTCTGCAAACGACTTCATAAAATAGTCATTCCGCGAGTGGGAAACTCGATGATCCAATCCTTAGTTTGATAGTACGCCCCATTCGGAACGGAGACCTGAAGTCCACCCGCAAATTCCAATCTCATCCCGTCAGGTGTACTCACAGCTCTTTCGAGACATCCAGGAATACTATTTGCAGGTATCCGCCTCGCTTCCGCCGGTTCTGCCTTCAGTTGCCTGGGACTAACCAGCAAATGAACCCTGTCGCCCTTCAGATGCCCCGGATAATAGTCGCCTTGCAATTCATGCTCGCCGAATCGAAGCAGGCTTGTATTGCGTGATGGATCGAGCGCGCGAATCTCAACCGGCAGTATGTTGTACATCCCAAGCAGCCGCGCAATGTCGAGAGACACCGGACGGGAGCAGACAACTGACGGAGCCCCACTTTGGACGATGCGCCCATCTCGAAACACGAACATCTCATCCGCCAGTTCGAAACACTCTTCGAGACTATGGGTCACAAGGAGAATTGGAATCTCGAAGTCCGCGCGGACGGATCGCAGAATGTCATAAAGTTCCTGCCGAAGAGGAGCATCGAGACCCCTGGCGGGCTCGTCCAGCAACAGAATCCGAGGCACAACCACCAGGGATCGCGCCAGTGAGCACCTCTGCCGTTGCCCTCCCGAAAGCTGGTGAGGCCGTCGGCCACCGACGTCCTGAAGCCGAAACCGCTCCAGCATTTCGTTCACGCGGCGATGACGCTCCATTGCCTTCAGACGATACGCAGCAAACTCCAGATTCTCGCGCACTGTCATATGCGGGAACAGCGCGTAATTCTGGAGCACGTATCCACAGCGCCGCTCCCGGGGAGCACGATTGACGCCCGCTTCCCCGTCAAAGAGCAGCACGTCATCCAACAGCACTCGACCGCTATCGGGGCGAACGAACCCGCCGATGCAATCGAGGACCAGCGTTTTGCCGGCCCCGCTAGGTCCGAAAAATACAGTAACCCCTTGGCCGGCCTTAAAAGAGACATCCAGATCAAAGCCTGCCGAATCCCGGCCGGTTGGGAAGCGCTTCGCGAGCACCGCTTGAATCATTGGGCCTGCGGTGTGCGCGCCGGAAACCAACCGCCTCCGAGTCGGTTCGCGAGAGTAAGAATCACCAGTGCGATGGCAGAGACGACCAACACGAGGACACGCGCAACATGCCCCTGACCGGATTCCACGGCGTCGTAAATCGCTATGGCGACCGTCTGCGTTCGCCCGGGAATATTGCCCGCAATCATGAGCGTCGCTCCAAAGTCTCCCAGGGAGCGAGCAAACGAAAGAGCGACGCCCGCAAGGATCGATCGCCACGCAAGAGGAAACGTCACGATCCAGAACAACCGCCATTCCGAGGCGCCGAGTGAACGCGCAGCACGCTCGTAACTGTGGTCCACACTTTCAAGAGCCGCTCGCGACGTTTTAACTAGTAAAGGAGCCGAGTGCAAAAGCGCGGCAATCACCGCGCCTTGCCAAGTGAATACCAAGGGTGCCCCGGTGATCTGCTCATACAACTGACCGATCCACGCATTCCTGCCGAGCAGAACCAGCAGATAGTAGCCGACCACCGTCGGCGGCAGGACCAGCGGTAAAGTCACCAACGCATCTATAAGGTCGCGCCCGCGAAAGCGTCCGTTCGCCAGAATGTACGCAACTGCCAGACCACCCGCGAATGCAATGGCAGTCGCGACCAGCGCGACGCGAAGGCTAAGCCAGAGCGGGAACCAGTCAATCTCCATCTAGGCCCGCGCGGGAACGCGCTCGACCACTTCGATGGATGCCTTACAAAATGCCGGTAGATCTTCGGGTTTGCGCGAAGTCACGAGGTTGTCATCCACGACGACTTCGGCATCTTCCCATTTGGCGCCCGCGTTCACGAGATCGTCCTTGATCGAGAAGAAGCTCGTCGCGCGTTTGCCTTTGAGAGAGCCCGTAGAGCAAAGCACCCACGGACCGTGACAGATGGCCGCGACAAGTTTGCCGTCACGATCGACTGCGCGCACAAAATCGATCGCCTTCGGATGACGGCGAATGTGATCTGGCGCAAATCCACCGGGAATAATGACGCCATCGTAATCGGCAGCCTTTGCCTGATCATAAGAGATGTCGGCCTTGACGGGATAGCCAAGTTTGCTCGTGTAAGTCTGGCCGGCGACTGCGCCGATTGTCACCACTTCAGCTCCGGCTTCCCGGAACCGAAGCAGCGGATACCAGACTTCCAATTCTTGATATACGTTATCTACAAGGAGAGCGATCTTCTTGCCGTTCATGCCCCTATTGTAGTTTGTGGCCATATCGATTCGACGCCGCCAACTTTTCGAAATGCTCAAACACCATTTTCGTGATCGCAGGAATTGGGTTCGTTTGGGAATCTACGAAGGTCGACATCACGCTTAAAACGAAGGGCCTTTTATCGAGAAAAATGATGCCCGTTTCCGCCCGTACACCCGCGACCGATCCGGGTTTGGAGGCGACGGAAACGTTTAGCGGAATTGTCCTTCGGAAGTCAGCCTCAACAAGTTTGAGAATCTCGATCATGTCCTTCGATGCATCCCCGTCTACAGCCTTCCCCCGATAAAGCAGCTCCACTAGACGAGCCATTTCGAGGGGCGTTGCGATGTTCTCTCGATCTTCTGACGCTGCCTTGGAATCAAGCATTCGGCGTTGTAACCGGGTCTTCTGAAATCCCATTTCAGTCAAAAGCCCATTTACCGAATCCATACCGACTAAATCGATCAATTTGTTTGTGGCCGTGTTGTCGCTGGTCTCGATCATGGCGGTAATCAAATCCCGTACCGTTAACGTCAGCGGCCGGGATCGTAACAAAAGGCGGAGGTGACCGCTGCCGCCGACAGATTCTGTCTTCTGCAACGTCACCTCTCCGTCAAGCTTCAACTTTCCGCTACGAGCTGCCGTGAACACCTCCATCATGATCGGAATCTTGATCGAGCTTGCCTGCGGAAAAACTGTCTCGCCGTTATGATTAAGTATCCGCGAACTTTGCAGATCCACAATCGCCACACCGAGCACGCCATTCAGCGAAGCATCATACGCTCGGATGCGCGACATCAACTTTTGCTCTAGAAGATCTGCTGTCGTAGTCTGACCGCTCACGAGAGCACATAAGCATAGGATTAACGAGATCAACTTCATAGGCGCCGTGATATACCTGTACCATGCTGAGTCACCGCCGGTGAATCATTTCAGCCACTTCTGATATGCAGGATATTGAAAAACTTGGAGCGTTCTATTTAGGACGCGTTTACGATACGTCCGCGCGTCAAACCACGTCCGAACCGCTTCTTTATGACAGCAAAGATCTGGTAACACACGCCGTTTGCGTCGGCATGACGGGCAGCGGCAAGACAGGCTTGTGCATCGATCTGCTGGAAGAGGCCGCGATCGATGGCATCCCTTCGCTGGTAATCGATCCAAAGGGCGACATCGGAAACCTCTTGCTGCAATTTCCGAATCTGAAGCCGGAAGACTTCGCGCCTTGGGTCAACGAGGACGACGCTAAACGTCAGGGAGTTACGCCAGCACAGTTTGCGGCTGCACAAGCCGATCTATGGCGAGAGGGGCTCTCAAAGTGGGGACAGAGCGGTGAACGTATTCGGCGCTTGCAATCATCTGCCGACTTCAAGATCTACACCCCTGGTAGCAATGCTGGAATTTCCATCTCTCTACTGAAGTCATTCGCGGCGCCAGAGGCGTCGCTGCTCGATGATCGAGAACTATTGCGCGATCGGATCTCAGGGTCCGCGACGGCTCTATTGTCGCTCATGGGAATTGAAGCAGAGCCGATGAAGAGCCGGGAGCACATCCTGCTCTCCAACATCTTCGACAATGCTTGGAAAAACGGCGAAAATCTCACCATAGAAGCGCTGATCCACGCCATTCAGACGCCTCCTATGACACGCGTGGGCGTGCTCGATCTCGAAGCCTTCTATCCTGCCAAGGATCGATTTGAGCTTTCGATGGCGCTGAATAATCTGCTCGCCTCGCCGGGATTTGAAGCGTGGCTCGAAGGCGAACCACTCGACATTGGAAAGCTGCTCTATACTCCGGAAGGCCGTCCTCGCATCGCAATCCTGTCGATCTCCCATCTCAGCGACTCGGAGCGGATGTTCTTCGTCACTCTCGTTCTGAACGAGATGCTGGCGTGGACGCGACGCCAATCAGGTACCACAAGTCTCAGGGCCATCCTCTACATGGATGAGATCTTCGGCTATTTCCCGCCGGTCTCCAACCCTCCATCGAAAAGGCCTCTGCTGACACTCCTCAAACAGGCTCGCGCGTTCGGAGTCGGAGTTGTGCTGGCAACGCAGAACCCGGTCGATCTGGATTACAAAGGCTTGGCGAATGCTGGAACGTGGTTCATCGGACGGCTTCAGACGGAGCGCGATAAGGAGCGTCTGATCGAAGGTCTTGAGGGGGCAGCCAGCGAAGGCAGCCAAAAATTTGACCGGGCGCGCACCGAGGAAATTCTCGCAGGTCTTGGAAAGCGTGTGTTCCTGATGAACAACGTGCATGAAGATGCTCCTGTTGCGTTCGAGACCCGTTGGGCTCTGTCGTACTTACGTGGGCCTCTCACGCGCACGCAAATCAAGGCCCTGATGGGCGCTCGCAAACCGGAAGCATCCCCGGCAACAACCCCGCCGAAAGCACGCCCCGCCGCGACGCAGCGTATAGTATTGCCTCCGGAGGTTTCGCAGAAATTCATACCAGCACTGGCAACCGGCCAGCCCATCGTCTACCAACCCGTCATCCTCGGCGCTGCGCAGGTACGCTTTCTGGACACGAAGGCGAAGATCGATTATGTGGACGATTTCGTCTTAGCGGCCCCTGTTCGTGATGACAGCATGCCCGTCGAGTGGGAGGAGTGCTCACAAATCAACGTATCTCCGTCCGATCTCGAGAATGAGCCGCTCGAAGGCGCCGAGTATGCTCCGCTACCTGCCGATGCAGGTAAGTCGAAATCCTACACCGCCTGGAATAAGGAGTTGGTGACCTGGATCTACACGAATCGGAAGCTGGAATTACATTGCAGTCCTGCATCCAAGGAGTGCTCACAGCCGGGAGAATCGGAAGGTGCATTTCGAACTCGTCTGCAGCACGTAGGGCGTGAGCAAAGAGATACTGCTATCGAGAAGCTACGTCAAAAATACGCTTCGAAAGTTACCACGCTTCAGGAACGCCTGCGCCGAGCGGAACAGGCAGTCACGAAGGAGAAAGAACAGCGGTCGACATCTCTACTGTCGGTAGGAGCCGATATCTTCGGTGTGGTGTTCGGACGCAAAAAGGCGACTTCTGCCATCGGCTCCGTTTCGAGAACATACAGAGACTCGGCAGACATCGGCCGCGCGGAGGAAAACGTAGAAGCGGTAAAGCGTCAACTAGAGGATTTGCAGGCGCAGATCGAATCGGAAGTTACGGAAATTCAATCGCAGATGGATGCCGCGACCGCATCGCTGGAAACGATTGCGGTCAAACCGAAGAAGGCGAACATCAGCGTTAGGATGTTCACTCTCGCCTGGGCGCCGTATGCGAAGGATGAGACTGGGGAGTTGAAGGCGGCGTTCTAAGGGCGGACGCGAACGTCCGCCCCTGAAGGCAACTTAGTAGCGGTAGTGATCGGGCTTGTAAGGACCTTGTACCGGCACGCCGATGTAGTCGGCCTGCTGAGGCGACAATGTCGTCAGCTTCACCCCGATCTTCTCAAGGTGCAACCGGGCAACTTCTTCATCGAGCTGCTTCGGAAGCGTATAGACGTTCACTTTGTAAACATCCTTGTTCTTCCAGAGATCGAGCTGAGCCAATGTCTGGTTCGCGAAGCTGTTCGACATAACGAAGCTCGGGTGCCCCGTAGCGCAGCCAAGGTTCACAAGCCGGCCTTCGGCGAGAAGGAAGATTTCACGGCCATCGGCAAACGTGTACTTGTCTACCTGCGGCTTGATGTTGAGCTTCTTCACACCCTTCGCCGTATTCAAGCGGTCCACCTGGATTTCGTTGTCGAAGTGGCCGATGTTGCAAACGATCGCCTGGTCCTTCATGTTCGAGAGATGCTCGTACGTCAGGATGTCAACGTTGCCGGTGCAGGTAACGTAGATGTCACCAATTCCAAGCGTCTCTTCGACGGTGGTGACCTGGTAGCCTTCCATCGCAGCTTGCAGCGCATTGATCGGGTCGATTTCCGTGACGATCACACGAGCGCCCATGCCGCGTAGCGACTGAGCCGAACCTTTACCAACATCGCCGTAGCCGCAAACGACGGCGACCTTACCGGCAAGCATTACGTCCGTGGCGCGCTTGATGCCGTCAGCCAGTGATTCACGGCAGCCGTACAGATTGTCGAACTTCGATTTGGTGACCGAGTCGTTGACGTTGATCGCGGGAACCAGGAGTTTACCTTCCTGGTGCATCTTGTAGAGCCGGTGGACACCCGTGGTGGTTTCCTCTGAAACACCGCGCCAATCTTTGACAACCGTGTGCCACTGCTTGGGATTCTCGGCGTACACCTTCTTGAGAAGATCTTTGATCACCTTCTCTTCGTGGCTGCCCGATGGAGTGTTCACCCAATCGCTGCCATTTTCCAGTTCGTAGCCTTTGTGGATGAGCAGCGTGACATCGCCGCCGTCATCGACAACCAGTTCCGGGCCCTTTCCATCGGCATGGATCACAGCCTTGAGCGTGCAATCCCAGTACTCTTCGAGCGTCTCGCCCTTCCAGGCAAAAACCGGTACCCCCGCCTCAGCGATCGCAGCGGCCGCGTGATCCTGCGTCGAGAAGATGTTGCAACTTGCCCAACGAACGCTTGCGCCGAGATCCACCAGGGTTTCGATCAGCACAGCGGTCTGGATCGTCATATGCAACGAACCGGTAACACGGACGCCGGCCAGCGGCTTGTCCTTTGCGTATTTCTTGCGGATGGCCATCAGACCCGGCATTTCGTGCTCGGCGACGGATATTTCCTTGCGGCCCCAATCGGCCAGTGTAATGTCGGCTACCTTATAGTCGGTGGCCACTTGGGTGACAACTGTGCTCATTCGGATTTGCTCCTGAGCTAAATGGTATCACAATCTATCAATAAATCATGATTGATTGATAGACTATTAACTGTGGCAGAACTCCTGCGGGCTTTGAAGTTGCTAGGCGACGAGGGTCGGCTCCGCATTTTGCGTCTGTTGCAGACGGAAGAACTTAGCGTCGCCGAGTTGCAGGAGATCCTCGGAATGGGTCAAAGCCGCATCTCGATGCAGCTTTCCCCACTCAAACAAGCGGGTCTGATCGAGGTTCGCCGAGCAGGTCAGAAAAGTCTTTACCGAGTCTCGGACTCCAAAGACGGCAACGCGATCCTGGGTGAGTTGCTGCGACAGGCAGGCCAGGAGATCGCAGAAGCAGAACAGGACGATCGCGCCCTGCGATTGATCCTCGAAAAGCGGAAAGACAAGCTCAGAACCTATTTCGACGAACTTGCGGGCAGATTCGGCCGCCACTACGTGCCTGGACGAAGCTGGAAAGGCTTGTCGGAGATGTTCCTCAAATTAATGCCGCCTTTCGTGGTGGCAGACCTGGGAGCAGGCGAAGGAACGTTGTCCCTCCTCCTCGCACAACGAGCCGAGCGGGTGATCGCAGTCGATCACTCCCAAAAAATGCTGGAGTACGTGGTCGAAATTGCGAAAAGAAACGGCGTCAGGAACCTTGAGTACCGGCTCGGCGACCTGGAAGAGCTTCCGTTGCAGGACGCCGAAGTCGACCTGACATTGCTCCATCAGAGTTTGCATCACGCTCTGCACCCGGCCAAAGCCGTCGCGGAAGCGTATCGCATTCTCAAGCCGGGGGGCCGCGTCGTAGTCATGGATCTCGTGAAACACCGCTTCGAAGAGGCCAGGGAAATGTACGCGGACGTATGGCTCGGGTTTTCCCAGGTCGAACTGGTCGATATGCTGCAGGCAGCAGGATTCGTATCGGTGGACGCTTCCGTGGTTCACCGCGAAGAGGAACTGCCGCACTTCGAGACTCTTTTAGCTGTCGGGTCGAAGCCCTTACTTCTGGAGCAGAAAATTCCCGACAAACATCGCGTCAATTCCTGACGAGTAGAAGCTTCGGGCCGCATCGCGCGGCGTGCAGACAAGAGGGTCGCCGAATAGGTTGAACGACGTGTTGTAGAGTACGGGCAAACCGGTCCTCTTCCCCGCTTCCTGCAGAAGACGGTAATAGAGCGGATTGTCGTCTTTCGACACCGTATGGACGCGCACGAGATCGTCCCCGAGAATTGCCTCTTGAAACGTCTTCCGATGCTGCGGCTTAACTCTGCCGACGGTCGCCAGATAGCGTGCGTTCGGTCCCACCTCGAAGTACTCGGCCGCCAACTCCGTTGGCACGGACGCCGCGAACTTACGAAATTGTTCGCGGTGCTTGATGTAGGTATTCAGATTCTCCGTTGAATATGGGTTCAGGGGTGATGCCAGAATGCTGCGGTTGCCCAGAGCTCGCGGACCGAATTCCATGCGACCATGCATCCACGCGACGATCTGATGATCGTTGAGCGCGTGTACGGCAGTCTCGATCACCTCATCGCTCGTCAGCAGGTACTTGAACCGAAGTTTGCAGTTCTCGAGCACCTGTTTGATCTCTTCAGCCGAATACTCCGGACCCAGGCATAGGTCACGCAGACTCACGCGTGCCTTCTCCCCAAACACAGTCGCCGCAGTATGTAAGACTGCGCCAATTGCGGTACCTGCGTTTCCTGCCGCCGGCTGTACGAATACTTCCCGCTCGCGCTCCAGAGCCGACACAAGAAGCGCGTTCATGCCGAGCCCACCGGCAAGGCAGAGCTTCTTGGCGTCACCTGCAAGTCGAATGACGGCGTTCTCGACGGCTCGCTGGATACCCGCCGCAACATGGGGGCGAAGCTTCTCCGGAATAGCAGAGTCGCGGTCGATCCCCAATTCCTGAAACAGCTTTTCATCGAAGCCGCCCCGATCGAGACGCGAGTTCTCAAACCACTTCCGGTCGATGCGAGGCCAGTTGTCGCTGCCCCACACAATCATCGAGTCGAACAGAGCAACAAACCGGTCATCGCCAGCGGTGGACAGCCACTGCACCTTATGCTCATCGGCATTCGACTGGAAGCCAAGCAGTTCCGTAACTCGCCCGTAGAGGTCAGCAAACGAATCCGGATAAAACATCTCCTTGTCAATCTGCAAACCAGAACCGTCACCATACCAGCGTGCGCCGCACCGCAGATCGCCCGCGTGATCGAGCGTCAGAACCGTCGCTTCCTCGAAGTCCGACGCATACCATGCCGAGGCGGCGTGCGCAGTATGATGCTCTACCAGGACGAGACGCGCGTTGGGGAACTGAGCGCGCAGTTGCAGATGTAGCGATGTGTCCGCTGGGAAGGGCCGAACGACAGCAATGGAGTCGACCTGCTCAGGCGTAACGTTGGCGATCTGCAAACAGCCCGCAATCGCTTGCTGAGGCAGTTCCCCCGACGTATAGTGTCTGGCGATCTTCTTCTCTTCAATGGCTGCGACAAGTTCGCCATCACGCAACAATGCGCACGCCGCGTCGCTCAGGATGCCGCCAAGTCCGATTATGATCATCTACTGTTGTCCGCGTTGTTCGATTTTCGCCCAGCTATCCCGCAATCCGACCGTGCGGTTGAAGACAGGCCGTTCCGCAGTGGATTCGGTATCTACCGCAAAGTACCCCATGCGCTCGAATTGATAGCGAGTTCCAGCAGCGGCTCCGGTTACACTCGGCTCCACCTTAGCGGTCAGCACTTCAAGCGAATGCGGATTTAGATTGGCTGTGAAATCCTGGCCCTCTTCGACATCGCTCGGATTCTCTTTTGCAAACAAGGTCTCATACAAGCGCACCTCTGCTTCAACTGCATGAGACGCCGAGACCCAGTGGATCGTCGACTTGACCTTGCGTCCATCCGGCGAATTGCCGCCGCGACTCGCGGGGTCGTAGGTGCATTGCAGCTCAACGATGTTTCCAGCATCGTCCTTTACCACACCCGTGCATTTGATGAAGTAGCCATAACGAAGCCGCACCTCGCGTCCAACCGTAAGACGGAAGTACTGCTTCGGCGGGTCCTCGCGGAAGTCTTCTTGCTCGATGTACAACACTTTCGAGAATGGAACCTTTCGCGTTCCAGCATCCGCATCTTCAGGATTGTTCACCGCATCCATCTCTTCGACAAGATCGTCAGGGTAGTTGGTGAGGACGACACGCAGAGGACGAAGCACGCCCATTACCCGGGTTGCTCTCTTGTTCAAATCCTCCCGAACACAGTGTTCGAGGAACGACAACTGAGTGGTACCGTTAGTCTTCGATACACCGATTTGACTGCAGAAGCTGCGCAGCGCTTCCGGCGTGTAACCGCGGCGCCGAATGCCAGAGAGCGTCGGCATCCGTGGATCATCCCAACCGTTGACATGTCCATCTTGGACGAGCGTCAGCAGCTTGCGCTTGCTCAGCAACGTGTAGGTTAAATTGAGCCGGTCGAACTCGTACTGCTGCGACGGAAAGATTCCGAGTTGCTCGATGAACCAGTTGTAGAGAGGACGGTGATCCTCAAACTCCAAGGTACACATCGAGTGAGTCACTTTTTCGATCGAATCCGACTGCCCATGCGCATAGTCGTACATCGGGTAGATACACCATTTGTCGCCGGTCCGATGATGATGCTTGTGCGCGATACGATACATCACCGGATCGCGCATGTTCAGGTTCTTCGAAGCCATATCGATTTTGGCCCGAAGCGTCCGAGTTCCGTCCGGGAATTCGCCCTGCTTCATGCGGTTGAACAGATCGAGATTTTCTTCGACTGTCCGGTTGCGCCATGGGCTCTCGCGTCCGGGTTCCGTCAACGTCCCGCGATACTCGCGAATCTGCTCCGCTGTCAGATCGCAAACATACGCCCTCCCTGCCCGGATGAGCTGAACGGCCCAGTCGTAGAGTTGATCGAAGTAATCGGACGCGTAGAAAAGCCGCGCTCCCCAGTCAAAGCCCAGCCACCGGACATCTTCCTGAATGGAGTCGACGTACTCCGTTTCTTCCTTCGATGGATTCGTATCGTCCATTCGAAGATTACATTGACCGCCGAACTCCGCGGCCAGGCCGAAGTCGAGGCAAATGGCCTTTGCGTGGCCTATGTGAAGATATCCATTTGGCTCCGGTGGGAATCGTGTCTGAATGCGGCCGTCGAAACGGTTGCTCTTCAGGTCGTCGATCATTGTGTCCCGAATGAAATTCGACGGGCCGACTTCGGGTTCGGACAACTTCATATTCAAAATCTCTTTCTAACTTTCTTATCGGAGCTTGCCGATAGCTTGATCGATCCGCTTCAGGCTCGTCTCACGTCCGAGAACTTCCAGGGTCTCGAACAATGGCGGAGCGGTCTTGCGGCCGCAAACAGCTACGCGAATGGGCAGAAACATCTGCCCGGTTTTGATTTTCAGGTTCGTTGCCTCATCGCGCAATGCGGCTTCGAGGCCGGCATGCGTAAAGTCGGCCTTGGAAAGAACCTCGCGCGCTCTTTCCAGAACGAGACTCGCCATTGCAGCGTCGCCCTTCTGCGGAATGAGTTCGGAAGGATCGTAGGGAGCCAGTTCGTCGACGAAAAACAGGTCAGCGGCAGTCGTGACTTCGGGCAGGACGCGGATGCGCTCGCGAATCAGCGGCGTCACTTGCAGCATCTTGGCTTCATCTGCCCGCCATCCCGCTGCGTGAACATACGGAAGCAGAAGCGGCGCGAGGTCTTCAGCCGCCATTGCGTGGATATGCTGCGAGTTCAGCCATAGCGCCTTCGGATCGATAGGATCTTCCTCGCTGAAATTCACCACTGCGTTGCTGCGATTGACACCTTCCAGCTTGAATGCATCCACGAGCTCTTCGCGCGTCATCTTCTCGCGGTCGTCCTTAGGACTCCATCCGAGAAGACAAAGAAAGTTGATGTATGCGTGCGGCAGAAATCCGGCATCGCGATATGTGGTCACACTGACTACTGGGCCGTGTTTGCGCTTCGATAACTTCGCTCCATCCGGCGCGATCAACAGCGGAAGATGGGCAAACGCAGGCGGCTGTGCGCCGAGCGCCTCGAAAATGAGCACGTGTTTATACGTGTTCGTAAGATGATCCTGACCGCGGATGATGTGGCTGATACTCAGATTCACGTCATCGGCGCATGACGCCATATGGTAAGTCGGCGCACCATTGCTGCGAAGAAGCGCGAAATCCTCGATGTCGGCAGACATTTTGCTTTGAGCGCCGAAAACCTGATCCTCGAACTTTACGACGCCGTCTCCTTCGCGCGGAACGCGAAAGCGGAGAACGTACGGCTCGCCGGCACCGGCCCGGCGGTCGCTTTCCTCAGGCGATAATTCGCGCGCTCCCGGATTGAACAACCAAGCGCCCTCCCGCTGAATCTCTTCGTCGCCGGAGTGCGCTGGTGTGAAGTCACGATAAGCAAGTCCGGATTTGAAGATGGCTTCTGCCGCCTGCTTGTGAGTATCCAGCCGATCCGATTGCCGGTACTGTTCATCCCACGGCAGATCGAGCCATTTGAGGCCGTCAAAAATCGAGTTGAGCGATACTTCCGTGTTTCGCTCTACGTCCGTGTCATCGATTCGCAGTATTACCGTGCCACCGTTATGGCGCGCATACAGCCAATTGAAGATGAACGTGCGGGCGCTGCCAATGTGAAGATAGCCGGTTGGCGAGGGAGCGAAGCGAACTCTCATCAAAACTTCAGTATACGATCCCGCAAATCCGCAAACTGCAGAACGGAGAGCTGTTCGGCGCGCAGGCGGGCCTCCGGCTGTGCGTCTATCGCTTCAAGCGGGTAAGCGCCGGACAGGTTATTTCGCAGCATTTTTCGCTTTTGACGGAAGCACAATCCGGCAAACTGTATTAGACCTTTCGGATCGGCAGTTACCGGCTGACTCCTGGGCGTCAGTTCAACAACGGCGGAATCGACCTTTGGCGGCGGGCGAAAGGCGTCCGGTGGAACGGTTATCAGATATTTCGGCTCGGCGAACACCTGGACCTGTACGGCAAGGTATCCGTATTCGCGACTTCCTGGCTGCGCCACGATCCGGTCGGCAACTTCCTTCTGAACGAGGAAAACAGCGCGCAGGAGATTAGGACCCAAGGCAAGCACGCGCTCAATAATCGGTGAGGTGATGTAATACGGAAGATTCCCCGCCACTTGAACTGCGCCCCATTGGTTGAGGTCGGTCCTGAGAACATCGGCGTGTTGAACTGAAAAGCCCGTGTGATCGCGGAACTTCTCGCGTAGGTAGTGCACGAGAACCTGATCGAGCTCGATCGCGTGCACTTGAGAGTTAAGTTTGAGGAGGTATTCGGTCAGGGCGCCTCGTCCCGGCCCAATTTCCACAACCGGCTTGTCCGGATCAGGACACGCCGCGGAAGCGATCTGCTCCAGGATCGAGCGACGCGCAAGAAAATGCTGACCGAGCCGGCGTCCGGCCATCGAGCCGGTCTATCCCCGCACTTCGATTCGGCTGCTTTGGAAGGAGATGCGCACCTTCGCCTTCACAGGCTGGCCGAAGTTCCGGACTGGGGTGAACTGTGTGAACAACAGATAGTTCTCAATGCTTCGATGAAGCGCCGCATTCTTCTTGCTGCGATCAGACGGAAAGGAATAGTCGATTACGCGCCCATCGCCGTCAATCGTAACTTCAACGGTCAGGTCTTCGTTGTGGAAGCCCAGCGGAATGAAACTGCGAACCGATGCTTCGGTATAGAGAACAGTGGGAACATCTGTTCCGGGGACCACGCCGCGGGTTGCCAGAGACGGCGCCAGCACTCCGAACAGAAGCAGAGCAGAAACGAACCCGCCGGCAGTTGGAATGGCGAGTGGACGCATCAGATTGTTCGCGTACAAGCAAAAGTCAGTGAACCAGGTCCGTACGAGTTCGCGGGCTGACGTTCTCGATCTTCGCCGCGAGCCTTCTTTAGAAGCCAACACTCGCAAGCGCATACGCAAATCGATCGAAGGCTGCCGGGAAGGCAGTGAACGCAACGCCCGGCGCAATTCCCGAACCTCGCGCGATTGTTCGGATCGCTGGAGGGCATCGGAAGGGATTTGATTACGTGGACCCATGGAATTCGTCACCTGACCGGCTCGGGCGTGAAACTGAGAGCCGCTTCCGGTCGGAGCCGGCTCGCCAACGCTTTCTTCAGAGCTTCGCGTCCGCGCAAAATGCGGGACTTCACTGTGCCAAGAGAAACCTGCAAAACCTCCGCGATCTCTTCGTAGCTGAGATCTTCGATATCACGCAAAACAACGGCGGCGCGAAACGCCGGATTAAGTCCCGTTAATGCTTCTTCGATCAAAGCGTGCGTCTCGACATCGCACATCAATTCGAATGCCGATCGCCCGGGATCCGGTAGTACATCCCGATAGCTGAGAGACTCGTCATCATCCTGATCGAGACCGACTTCTTGCTTCTTATGACGATTGAACCACCGCCTGTGGTTATACGCCTCGTTAAAAGAAATTCGATAAATCCACGTTTTAAGGCTGCTGCTGCCTCGGAAGGAGCCGATATTTCGAAACACCTTCAGGAATACTTCCTGCACGACATCCGGTGTCTCCGACGGGTCGTCCATCAATCGGTAGACCAAGTTATAGACCGGCTGTTGGTAGGTTTCGACGAGTTGCTCGTAAGCCTCCGCCGATCCGGCCCGGAGCGCCGTAATGAGACGTTCGTCTTCCCGTGGAACGTCAGGAGCGCTTAGGGTTGCGCCAGTTTCAAGATCGAGTCTTAAAGTGAAATCGGCCACTGCCTTCTCACCTGCGATTCTAACCGAAATGATTGGACTCCTCGAACTGACTGAAAGTTCCCTGGCGAGCCCAGATAGGAAGTTCCTGTTCGGCGGTATGTTCGCACAGCCGTACTGAAGCCACCTCCGCAACGGCGGCCTTGGACGTTCGAAGAAGCCCTGCATCCAATGGCTCCGACCGAGTCAGTTCCTTTTGATTTTCGTGATCTGAGGATTTTGGGCTATTTTGCGAAACGAACCGAATCCCGGAATCGGACAGTTCCGCGGCGTCGCTGCGTTTGGAGGCGCACTCGGAAGCGGCGGGTTGCTCGGGTTGCCGGCTGAGGGGTGCTCCGGAGCCGGCCGCAGCGACCAACGGCTTCGGGTCAGGGCTCGTTCGCTGACGCGCCCGTTGCAGCCGCGTCAGGGCATCGAGGGTGCGGAAGAAATCCCGGGAGATCGCTGCGTCGTAACGGAGGTAGGCGCGCCATCGCTCCTCCGGATTCTTCATGAATCCGACAGCTATGGCGTTGTGCGGACTGAGATGTTCCGGGCAATCCTGGACAAGCTTTCCGGCGAGAGTACGCTCTGTGGCAGCGGTGATGTCGAGTATGCCGGTCTCCACGCGACGGGAACGCAGACTGCGCCAGTGGGCTTGGGCCAGGCGCAGGACGAGCGCGTCTTCGGTTGCGCCGTGCGGCTGAAAGGCTTCGCGAAAACCGCGCACGACCTCTTCG
>DASQLD010000162.1:0-8976 GCA_035630195.1 Bryobacteraceae bacterium | reverse complement strand
GACAAACAATTCCATAAGATGTGTCGGCGTTGTAGCCGACACTGAGCCTTCCTGTCCCAGACCACGTGGCATTTTGGCTCGTTCAATAAGCTTTGCAGCTTCTCGCAAAGGGGACGTCAGGCCAATTTCAACATTGCCATCCGGCGAGGCAGCCTTGGCATCCTGCTTAAGCGTGCGAATATCTTTCAGGATCCCGTTCGCCTCCGATGCAGTAACATGCCTGGTATTCTGCTGTGCAATCGTGAGCCGCTGAGACAGCGTTCGAGTTGTCAACTGTCCAGAAGTGGGTCCGTTCCCATCACAGCCGGCATTGTGTGGGGGTGGGTACCAGTAGTACCCCGTAGCAAGCCTGGGATCAGAGCCCGGCTGCTCGCATCCGCCTCCCAACACGCAGTAATACGCAGGCAGATCCCATCCCGCTTGGCTACCCAGCAACAGCATGTACCCGACGGCATTCACGTCGCCCTTCCCAGTCCCGGTGAGTTTATCGACTAGCCGCCAATTCACGTCATAGTTGTACCCCGCATAAAGGTAGGCCTGCGAGTCATATATCCCACCCGACGAATTGTGCCAGCCGTATTGGCAGTCATATTTGGCGGGAGTGTAATGAGACCCGCAATGCGGCCCTAATTGCTCATCGCGGCACCAATAAACCCACCACTTATACGGAACAAGGGTTTTGTAGAAATTGATCAGCATCCCTTGCGCGGCTCCGTTTTGCGCATCTGCGACAACTTCTAAAGTGGCGTTCGCCCAATCATAACCGCCGGTGGTGGAATCTTTTCCGATTTGCTGCAGCTTCGAATAATCGGTCAAGTATGCCGTCTGCTGCGTGGCGTTCGTGTCGTTGAGGCTAGTCTTCTGTCTGTTTAGGTCGGTATAGATCTGTGTTATCGCCTGGTTAATGTCTCCATTAGTCACTGTCAGGTTGTTGTAAGTTTCCTCGAGAATCGTAACGACCAAGGCAACAACTTTGCCTGGATCGCCGGGTATAAACGCGGCGATTCTGGAGACGATGTCCAGGCCCATTTCCAGCCACTTTACGGTAACGGTTTTCGAAGTCGCGAAGTCGACATCACCTACAGCCTCGCCTAATAAGTCTGCAGAACGACTGTAATTGTCGTTCAGGACAGAATAATTGTTTTCAAACCAGCCCCGGACGGTTGCAACGTAACCAAGCTCATTCACCATCTCGGTGTGCACAGTCTGCCAGATCTGAGCGTTATTCGGGCCAATTGGATTCGGCATGATATTGACGTTGTCCTGGAAATTCTTCCAGTCGCCCTTCCGATAACTGAACTGGGTGTAATACGATCGGATGTCCACTACACCCGCGAGGGCTTGGCTGCTAATCGCCCTGTAGGCCAGACACTGCGGACTCAAGTCGGTATTGAGGTTAGCGCAGTATTGCGGGAAGTTCGATTGCGCGGCCGCCGTCCATTCACCGGTGAATTTGTAAACCTCCAGTCCTTTGGTCCCGCGGCCAACAATCAGCGCGCGAGCATGGCTTCCACCGTTCTCTGTGAGCGTCGCCACCGCCGGTTGCAACGTGCTGTAGTTTTCAGTCAGATTCCAACCCTGCGCGTCTGTGAATGACTGCGAGTGCATAGGGAGTCGATCTCCGCTTAACGTGAAGGCGTGCAAACCGTAGGGACCGCGCACCAGAAACTCGGGTTGAGCATCTCCATGAATGTCGGCGGCCATCACGGTCGCAAACTGGCTTTCTCGATCCCAGCCGGAGCCCGGCAGAGGGAGTGTTTGGGCTAGCTGCCAGTGGTCTTTGTTCCAGAGATGGATCTGAATCGCACCGGAGCCGGCGCCGGCAGTTCCTGCCGCAAGGCCGTACAGCCAGGCCCGGCCAGTGGCATCGACCGAGGCTCGCATCGATTTGTAGCGGTTACCTCTCACAAAGCCGGGATCGTCCCCGAAAGGGCCATTAGATCTGACCATCGTCCATCCATCACTACTCCCTTTATAGGTCTGTACACCTGCAGGAGCACGCGCGATGAGCTCCGCGACGCCATCATTATCCACATCGACTAGCTGGATCGAGTAATAGTGAGGCTCCTGGTCGAAGCCCTGGCTATCGCTTAGTTCACCACCGGCGCTTGTTTGCGCCCAGCTTTCATCAGCAGCATTCCACCGCCAAACCTGCATGCCATTCTGTCCACGTCCGACCAGTTCGGCGACCCCATCCCCGGTCAAATCGGCGAGTTGAATCGTTAAATAGTGCTTCGGCTTCGTCCAGTCAGTGCCGCCCACATCTGTGTCGGAGAACGGCCGGACCGTAGCCTGCGAACCGAGTTCCCGCCATTCGTGCTGCGGGGAGTCGTAGCGGAACACATGAATCCCGTCGTGTTCGCGCGCAACTACATCGGCCTGGCCGAGCTTGCGATCGAGCACAGCCGTATGAATCGTCGAGTACCACGACGGCTCATCGAAGCCGGCGTTGTCGCTGAGCGCCAAAAGCCGGGAGTGCCTGAGCAGTGTTCCGTTCTCGAACCGGTAGATGCTCAGGCCGTCAATCCAGCGTGCCAGCACTTCGTCCTGTCCATCGCCATCTACATCGGCGGTCTGAATGGTGGAGTGATACTTCGGTTGTTTCCACCCCAGCCCATCACTGAGTTGTGGAAGCGCGATTTGCTTCGCCTCCGGGAAGAGACGTAACTGTTGAGTTTCCGCAAATCCCAAGTCGGGCAGCAGAATGAGGGCGAGGGAGAAGCCGGCCACCCAGAGCCGTTTCATTCTTAGCGTGAGGAGGAAAGCAACTGAGAGCATTTTAAGCATGTTTGTATCCTTTCGCGATCAACGCCGTGCTTGTCGAGGGGTGAGGTCGTCTCGATAGCAATGTTTTTCGTACGTGCCGGGACGAGTTCCAGCAGAAAGTGCCATAAGCGGTTAGCTTCTTCTCCGAGAGCGACAGCTACGCAGGAAAATAACGGGTTTGGCGCGGAACAAGTGGAATTAGTCCTCTTGGGATTTCTTCCAGATACGCGAAGTGTTGGGTCGTACTAGGCGCCAGAAGATGACGGTGAAGGCGCCAGGGGCGACGCCACATAGATCTGATCTAGCACCTTCAACATGATGGCATTGGCCGTCGCCTTTCCGTCGAGCGACACCGTCAGGTTGGTCCACACCACAAGCGTCACTTGGCTATTTGGGTCGTAGCCCATGAACGAGTTGTAGCCCGGCGTCTCACCGCCGTGAAAATAGATCGTGTTCGGCCCCCAGCTCAGATTGCTAATGCCGTAGCCGTACTGTTGACCCTTGGGCTTGCTCGGGTCAACAGGCTTCAAGCTGTCAAGCCACTGGCGCTGATATGCGGTGTTCAACACGCGACCGGTAGCGAGCGCCTTGATCCAGATGGCGAGATCGTTGGCCGTGGAAATGACACCTCCGGTAGCTTTGGCGAAGGAATGGTTCACATTGGTGTAGTCTTTGGGCGAGAGGGTACCAGCCCGAGCAGCGGTCTGGACGTCGGGCGAATATGGAGGTTTCCCTACTAAAGCGACCGAGGAACTGCCATAGAGGTACCCGTGTGAATAGGGATCGGGGATCGTGTACACCGCCGCGGTGGGGAGTTGAGTGTGCTGCATCTGCAGTGGCCCGAACAACCGGTCTTGCATCGCCTGAGCCAACGGCTTCTTCCCGACCTTCTCCGCGATAAGGCCGAGCAGTTCGTAGTTTGTGTTGTTGTACTCGTAAGCAGTGCCAGGCGGAAAGCTGGATGGACGCGCAAACGCGATGGCCAGCAGTTGGGCGGGAGACCAGGTCTTGGTAGGATCATGGTCGAGGCTCGCAGAAATTTCGGGGGCATTTGTGTAGTTGTAGAGGCCGCTTCGCATTTCCAGCAGTTCGGCGATGGTGATTTTGTCGCCCTTCGGCACGCCCGATACGTACTTCGAGACTGGATCCTCGACTCGGAGCTTGTTCTCCTGCGCCAGTTGCAGGATCACCGCTGCTGTCATCGTCTTCGTATTCGATGCGATCCGGAAGTGGGTGTCCGCGGAGGTCGGGCTGGTTGCGCCATGCAGCGTAGTGCCGTAGGTGACCGTAAACTCCCCTTGCGGGGTACGCAAAAGAACTACGGCGCCGGGGATCAGAAGTTCATGGGCAGCGGTGTCCACCATCGCTTTCAGCGCAGATTGATCGATGTGCTTGAGCGTCGAAGGGCCGGCCGGGGAGCGCGTTAATGAAGCCGGCGCAGTCGAGCACCCCGTAGGAAGGTGAGCAATAACGGCAACCAAGGTGGCGATGTGAATGTATCTGAGTCGATACCCCGATCGCGACGTTTCGATGAATGTCCCCACTTCGTTTCTCCTTGCTTTGCACGATTGAGCTGGATTTCAAATACCGGCTGCGTTTCAACTTTCGTGCGATTATCTCCCTGGATTCGCTGTGCCGAGCAAGAACTCTCGCATGACACGAACAACAGTGGCTTGATCACTGAGGAAGAAGTAATGCGGCGCCTCCGGAATTAAATGGACAACAGCAGTCGGCTTACCGGGATTGGCGGCTTTGAACCTTTCGGTGGTATCGGCGAACCATCGAACAACACCTGGCCAGTTCTTGTCGAAGACCGCTTGCTCATCCGACCTCAAATACCAGTAGAACGGGAGTTTATTCTCAACTGACGGAACGCTCAGTATTCCGAGTCGCGGCGCGTCGATGTTCGCCCAATCCACCAGCGGATTGTTCATCTCCGCGATACCATCGAAAAGCTTTGGCCCGACAAAGTCCGGTGTTGTGCTGTCTCCAAGGCGACCTCTCGCGTCGAAGGAGAATGCTGGACAGATGGATGGGAATGGTCTTTGGCTATTTTCCATCTGCGCCGTCGCCGCCACAAAAGCCTGGATCGATCTGTCGTCCCTTCCCAATTGGTAAGGTACGGTGGGAAGCTCCGGAAGAACAGATCGACGCGCCAAGTCAAAAGCGTCCAGATAAACGAGCTTGCTGACATAGCTCTTGTATTCCAGCCCTAGCTGACTCAGCTCCGAAGCTGATAATGAATGTCCAACGAAAACAGCCTTGTTGATGCCGAGGTATTTAAGAACTTCAATATCGTCACGCGCCCTTGTGCGAACATCGTATCCCTCTTCGGGCTGACTGGAAGGAAGGAATCCCCGGCGAGTAATACCAATCACATGAAAATAGTCTGTGAATTGGAAAGCGAACTGATCATACACATGGGCGTTGTCCCCGTAGCCGGTGAGCAGAACCATGGTTTCCGGCTTGTCCGCCCCGCCCCAATCCAGCACCTGAAGCGCGACTCCACGGTCAACCGGCACGCATAGTTGCTTGTGTGGCGTATGGTCGCGACAAACCTCTGGTTGAAACCCGGCTACTCTATCCGGAGCAGCGCAAGACGCCTGCCCTCCCCTTTGCTGAGCAGAGATCGCGGGAACGAGCATGAGCCCGAACGGCAATAGAAAAGAAATCTTCTGTGAAAGCTTCATATCTAATCCCTAATCGTGAGCACCGCGCCAAGTTCGGTCGAGTGCTCATCCAAAAGTGGGAGAGGGGCGCCACAAAGTGTGCCAAAAAACTTTCGACCGTAGTGATAAAATAAGCGCCACTGTGGCTCGGCTCAACGGCCCTGATTTCGATAACCGCCTGATGACCGAATTTCGCGAAGGAAGCCCGGAGGCGGCTGGGAAGCTCGTCCAGTTTTTCTATCCGGAGCTGCGGCGTTTGGCCTCAAGCCGGATGCTGGGCGAGCGCTCCAACCATACCTGGCAGCCCACCATTCTGGTGCACGAATTGTACCTGGAGCTCACTCGGGTTAAAGAACTGCCGCATCGCTCTGCTGCCGATGAGGACGAGAAGAATGCGTTTTTCGGGTTGGCCGCCTTCCTGATGAAGAGGCTCCTGGTCCACCATGCGCGCCCGCTGCCCAAGCACGTTATGACGGCCGATATCAATGAGGCGCTCGGAGTGGCTGCCGCCGGTGAGCAAGGGCTCCAGGAGATTGAGGATTTGTTGACCCGGTTGGGCGCGATCGACCCCAAGCTGCGCGTGGTAGTCGAAATGAAGGTCTTCGAGGGATTGTCCCGGGAGGAAATCGCTGCGCGCCTGGAGTGCTCCATCCGTACCATTGCGCGCCACTGGGAATTCGCTCAACATTGGCTAAGGAATGCCATGGCGCCTGAATCACAGGGATGACAGACGAGCAGTGGCAAATCGCCTGGAAACTCTACCAGTCCGGCAGTAGTTTTCCTCCGGAACAAATTCACTCGTTTCTGAAAAACACCACCGGCGATGTCGAGGTTCGGGACGCGGTCCTCGCCATGTTTGGCGGGACCAAAAAGGTCGAGAGCCTGGACCGGATCGGTCAAAAAATTGGCCGCTATGTGCTGACCGGGCACTTGGGTGAAGGCGGAATGGGCGAGGTCTATGCGGCCCGCGACTCGGAACTGGGCCGCTTTGTGGCAGTGAAGTTTCTAGCTCAGTCAGCCGTTGGGGCCTCCTCAGTGGATCGCTTCATCCGCGAGGCCAAAGCCGCATCGGCGCTCAACCACCCCAATATCGTGACCATTTACGAGGTGATCCATACCACCTCCAGGCTCGGCATCGTGATGGAACTGGTGGACGGTATGTCCCTTCGCCAATTATGCGGATCTCCCGTGCCCGTCGATCGGGTGCTGCATCTCGGCGAGCAGGTGGCGCGAGCGCTGGGCGCCGCCCATGCACGGGGCATCGTTCACTGCGACATTAAGCCCGAGAACCTCATGGTGCGGCAGGATGGTTTCGTCAAAGTGTTGGATTTCGGCCTAGCGCAGGATTTGTCTTCGATGGCCTCCAGCTCGATCCTTCCTGCAGGCACGCTTCGGTACATGTCGCCCGAGCAATCACGCGGCGGAGCAGCCTCTCCGGCCGGCGACGTTTTTTCCCTGGGCATCGTTTTGTATGAGCTCTCCACCGGAGCCCATCCCTTCGAGAGCGGTTCGCTTTTCGACGGGTTGAAAGCGTTGAACGAAGCGGCTCCGCGCCCTCCGTCGTCGCGGAACGCCTTTGTGCCACCGCAGTTGGATGCGCTGATCCTCAGAATGTTGGCGAAGGACCCGAGCCAGCGTCCCTCGGCGGCCGAAGTCGCAAGGGTTCTGGAATCCCGTTTCCCTAACCAGGCAGTGGAAGCTTCGGTTGCGGATAACGCAAATTTGATTCCAGCACCGGCCGGTACGGGACCGGAGCCGGCGATTGACCGCTCCAGACTAACACTGAACCGCCTTAATTGGATGATGCTTGCAACGCTCGTATTGGCGTCGGTTGGCAGCCTAGCCTGGTTCACTTTCCGAAAGGACGTCCCACGCCGAACAGCAGACCTGGAAGCACGGCCTCTAACAGCACAATCCGGCTGGGAACGGTCGCCTGCATTCTCGCCGGATGGACAGATGATCGCTTTCACCTGGACCGAAACGAAGAAGCAGCGAGCGCAGATTTTCGTCAAGCGGTTCGCTGATGATAACCCGGTCCAGATCACCGATCCCAAGAAAAGCGGCAACATCGGTTCGCTCAGTTGGTCGCCTGACGGCAAGCGGATCGCTTTCAAGCGAGTCGAGGGCGACTCCGGCGCCATTTGCACAATCCCAAGTTCCGGAGGCGAGGAAACCAGATTGCTCGACCTCAAAGCAGCAGACCTCAGTTCAGGAATGGATTGGTCGCCGGAGGGCAAGCAGCTCGCCTTCTCCGATTTGCTACCCAATACCACGCGTAATGCTATTTACTTCTACGACGTGCAGTCGGGAGAGAAGCGAAAGCTAACGGACCCGCCCGATGGCATTTGGGGTGATTGGGATCCGAAGTTTTCTCCTGACGGCCGGCGTCTTGCGTTCAAGAGGGTAACGGCCTTCTGGTTAGATGATCTATATGTGGTTCCGTCGGACGGCGGCTCCCCGATTCGGTTGCCATCGAGTAAGCGCGGAATTTCCGGGCACGACTGGATGCCAGATGGCAATAGCCTGGTAGCCTCCTGCCAGCGCGGCGGAACAATTTACGCGTTGTGGCGATGGCTGGTCAAAGATGGAGGTCCTCAACAGCGGATTACTTTTGGCGGAGTAGACGCAGTAACACCGGTTGTCAGCCGCAAGACTGGTCGCATCGCTTGGGTAAACCGGTTTGACGATCTGAATCTTTATCGGGTTCCGATGCAGGGAGGGGCATCGGAAAGACTGGCCGCCTCGTCCGCTTTGGACGGGCAAGGTAGTTATGCTCCGGATGGCCGCATCGTGTTTGTCAGCGACCGAAGTAATTCTCGCGAGTTATGGGTGGCGCGGGCTGATGGGTCGATGCCGGCGCGTGTCACAAATTTCAACGGAGCGGCACTCGGAAGCCCGGAATGGTCACCTGACGGGCGGCGGCTGGTGTTCGAAGCCCAGATTGACGGGCAGCCGGATATTTTCGTTCTGACGTGCGAGTTGAACACGTCGCGTTGCGGAGAGCCCCAACGTTTGACCTTCGATCGCTCTTCGGAGTTCTTACCAACGTGGTCGGCGGACGGCCGGTTCATTTACTTTGCGTTGAGAGGCGGAGGGCCTTGGAACATTTGGAAACAACCAGCCAATGGCGGATCCGCGCAGCAGGTTACGCAGAATCGCGCGTTTGTTGCGAGAGAATCTCCAGACGGACGGTGGATCTATTTCGCCCGACCCGACAAACTGGAGGTGTGGCGAATGCCGACTCCCAATTTTCGTAGCTCGTTAAAAGAGGAGTTAATTGTTGGTCCGCCTTATAGTCCGCATGCTGCAACTTGGACACTTCATGGCGACGAGGTTGTATTTCTTGATGTCGCGAAAGAAAATAATGTTGCCGCCATCCGGGCTTTCGATATTCGAACTCGGCGAACCCGCACGATTCTGGAGGCGGCGGAAATCTCTACTGACGACAAGCTTTCCGTTTCTCCGGATGGGAAGTGGGTTCTTTGCTCCAAGCTCGATCGATCCGGCAGCAACATCATGGTTAGCGACGATCTTCGGTAAT
>DASQLD010000161.1:0-5113 GCA_035630195.1 Bryobacteraceae bacterium | reverse complement strand
AACGATCGAGAAAAGCGGCGCAGGACCGGAGTTGGAGCATAACCTCGAGACTTTCACACGCGATCTTGCGGCGGGCCTCAAACGGAGGAATTCGTGACGCACGAAGCCGCAGTCGAGAAGCTTGCCGAATGCCGGCGAAATATCGACCGAATTGACGTTCAGTTGCTTGCGTTATTGAACGAACGCGCGCGAGTGGTCGAAATAATCGGCACGGTTAAACGCGACCAGGCGATGCCAGTTTACGAGCCGAACCGCGAACATCAGGTGTACAAGAATGTGCTCGACAACAATCACGGGCCTCTTGACGGCGATGCCGTTCGTCGCATCTTCGAACGCGTAATAGACGAGATGCGCACTCTGCAGAAGACAAGGATGCAATCGTAAATGATCGTGGTAATGCAGGAAAACGCCACAGACGAGCAGATTCAGGGTGTCATCGATCGAATGGTAGCGCTGAACTTTACCGTGCATCGCTCCACCGGCATCGTTCACACCGTCCTTGGCGGAGTAGGCTCGGAAGAAGAGATTAATCCGGCCGAGTTTCAGGTGTTGGATGGCGTCAAGGAAGCCCATCGCATCGCCTCCTCATACAAATTGGCGAGCCGGGGATTTCGTCCGGGTGGCACAGTTGTCCGGATCAAGGACGTAGAGATCGGCGGTCACACCATCATTGCCATGGCCGGACCATGTAGCGTCGAAAATCGAGATCAGATCGAATCTTCGGCCGAGTTGGTCGCAAGGGCTGGAGCGAAAGTAATCCGTGGCGGAGCTTTCAAGCCTCGCAGTTCCCCCTACAGCTTTCAAGGCTTGGGCCCGGACGGCCTGCGAATGCTTCGAGATGCGGCTGATCGACACGGGTTGCTCGTTATATCCGAGGTCATGGACCAGACGCAAATCCCCGTGATGTCGGAGTTCGTGGACATTTTTCAAGTCGGCGCGCGTAACATGCAGAATTTCAATTTGCTGCGTGAACTGGGAAAGATCAAGAAGCCCGTCCTGCTCAAACGAGGGATAGCCGCAACGATTGAGGAACTCCTGCTCTCGGCGGAATATCTATTAGCCGGAGGGAACTACGACATCATCCTCTGCGAACGGGGAATCCGCACCTTCGAAACCTATACACGAAACACGATGGATATTTCGGCGATCCCGATTGTCAAAAAGCTCTCGCACCTGCCGATGATCGCCGATCCGTCCCACGGGACGGGTCGGCGCGACCACGTCCTGCCGATGGCTAGGGCGGCCGTTGCAGCAGGAGCCGATGGCCTGATTGTTGAAGTTCATCCGGATCCAGACAAGGCTGTCTCCGATGGCGCTCAGTCTCTAAAGCCGGAGCAGTTTTCTGAATTGATGAGTCAGCTTCGTATCATCGCCTCGGCTGTCGGCCGGAGTGTCTGACATGGAGTCTGTCGCCATAGTCGGCGTGGGTTTGATTGGCGGTTCATTTGGCCTCGCTCTCCGGGCCGCTGGATTCAAAGGACGTATCGCCGGAGTGAGCTCGCCGCAAACCATTGAACAGGCCATTGCATTAGCCGCCATCGACCATGGAATCAATTTGGAAACCGCTGCGGTGGAATGCGACCTGATTTATCTCGCCCAGCCGATTTCCGCCATTGAAAAAACTTTAGAATTCCTCGGACCGATTGCAGCATCAAAGTGTCTGATTACCGATGCCGGCAGCACGAAAGTAAGAATCGTGGAAACGGCGTCGAAAACGATCAGAAAGGCGAGATTTCTAGGCGGGCATCCCATGGCCGGGAAGGAAAGTCGTGGTGTCACATCCGCATGCGCCGACCTCTTTCGAGGTCGACCTTATATTCTCACTCCAAATTGCAATGATGAGTTAGATACACCTCAGGCAAGTGGCTTCATAAATTGGTTAGAACGTTGTGGAGCCCACATACTTTCACTGAATCCCCAGCACCACGACCGTGCCGTGGCATTCACTTCCCACATGCCTCAAATGGCATCTACAGCGCTTGCTGTATCATTAGCTAATGCCTTTGAGAATCATGAGCATCTGAAACTTGCAGGACCTGGGTTATTCGATATGTCCCGTCTCGCTCTTAGCTCCTTTGAAATATGGAAAGACATTGTGTCAACGAATAAGGAAAATATTGAACACGCACTGGACGTGTATATTGACAAACTTACAGAGCTGAGAGATAATTTGCAAACCCAGCGGCTAGGGGACGTTTTCGCTACCGCCACCGAGATAGCCACAAGAATCCGGCGGCAAAACAATATTAAGAGCTAGATGTAAGAGGATAATACCGTGCGACTGACCGCCCTTGCGAATGCAATTCGGGAAGATCTGCTGTCTGCTGACGGCGTGAAAAAGGTAGTTTTGAACCGCCGAGCCGCGGCTGTGTTCTCCGTGGGCACGCCCGCAAATCACGTATTCTTCCTGGATGCGGGATTAGTAAAGATCGAGCGGACCACGGAAGGCAACAGAGAAATTCTCTTATCGGTTGTCGCTCCAGGTGAATTGTTCGGGGAACAGGCCCTCACTGGCGAAGGCGCATTCAATGTTTCGGCGAAAGTACTGGAGTCCGGTATCGCATACTCGATACCCACCGATGCCTTCCAGAAGTTCTGCGAACGTCGACCGGAAGTATGGCGCCTGCTTACACAGCATCTCCTGCTCCGTAAAGATGAACTGGAACGCAAAATCGAGCATCTGTGCCAGAGCGATGTAAAGGAACGGCTGGTCTATTATTTGGAAGAACTGGCGCGTCTCAGTCCGAGCCACGACCCTACCGGTAGCGTCATCCACATTTCTCAGAACGAACTCGCAAGTCTGGTGGGCGCCACACGGGAGACCACGTCAACTACGCTGAACGCCCTAGCTCGTCAAGGCCTGATTGCGCTTGGTCATCGACTCGTCATGATTCCCTCGCTTGACATGCTCCGCGAATCAATCAACGGTGTGCCGCCGGTCGCTCGGACGACAGCCGCCGCGGCGCAACAGGTGTGAAGATTGGGCACAGGCTGAATACATCCTAACTAATCTAAATTCAGCAGATTAGAGACTGGAACCCTCATTGCACTAGAGATTGCGCAATGAGGGTTTTGCTTTGTGCGCTGCTCGTTTCGACACCCATATGGGCCGACGAAGCGGCTGCTGAGAACGTCAATTCGAAATATACGATCGAAGCCATCGAAGTCGTTCCGTCGTCCGCTGCCAAGAAAGTCGGTAGTCAGCTTCAATCGGAGCTTGACACCCTCATCGGTACCAAGTTCGATCAGGACGTTGTGGACAAGGTCTCCCGTCGTCTCGCTAACCAGCTCAATCGAAAGGTTGAGCACCGGATCGAGAAAGGCGTAAAGCCAGAGCATGTAAAGCTGGTTTTCGATGCGCCGCGCGTCTTTGAAGCGGATGCCGATGTCAATAAGCTCGCATATCATTCAAAGCACGGAATCACCGCAGGAGTTCGTAGCGATTTTAATGCTGGTGGCTTGAGTTTCGCTGTCGGCATGCAAACCGACTCGGATCAGTTGCTAGAGCGCTACGCCGGCTATAGCCTCGGCGTATCCCGCCGAATCGCGGAGCGGGTTCGCTTAGGTCTCGATTACGAAAGCTTTCATCAGCAATGGAATGCGACGACACTGAACGCACTCGCCGCGCGGCCGGATCTTCCCGGTATATATCGCGAGCGGTATCACATGGCGCCATCAATATCGATAGCCCTGCTTGAGTCATTGACATTCTCAGCAGGCGTTGACATTCAGCACTTTCAAACACAATTTCCGGCCGCCAGGTATGAAGCTGCAAACGCCGTGACGACTACTCTGCGATATCGCAGGCGTTGGGCTTCTGATGCTTCCAGGCAGGAGGTAGACGCAGGGTATTGCCTGCGGGCGGCCACCAGATCGTTCGGTAGCGATTACGTGTACAACAGACACGCCATGACTGCCGAATACATGGCAGAAGTCCGAAACAACATCGTTTCGGCTTCCTTCCATCTCGGCACGATCGCCGGAGAGGCTCCCCTTTATGAGCGATTCACACTTGGCGATTCGCGGACGTTAAGGGGCTGGAGCAAGTTTGATGTAGCTCCGGTCGGTGGCTCTCGCGTCGCGCACGCGTCCATTGAATACACCTTTCATTGGCTCGGAGCTTTCTACGATACGGGATCTGTATGGGAACGAGGAGAGAAGTCGGACGTCAAACACTCTGTGGGTGTATCGGTAGGAGGTCGCGAAGGACTCTTCCTTGCCTTGGCATTTCCGCTTCGTGCCGGTTCCGTTCAACCGCTGTTTATCCTGGGAATGAATTTCTAGAACGGGGACGATAACGGTGCGATATGCGCAATACGTGTCCGTCGCGGCGTCCGCAGCCTGCCTTTGCATGCTCGCGCAGGATCTGGTGCTTCGAAGGTCCGCCGATCAGGTGCGCGTATCCGCCCCTCGCCTTAACTTTCTTACGGGTAAGCCTCTTGAGCGAATGCGCAATGGCGCATCGGTTACGTACGACATGCAGTTGATCGTATTCGCCGATAATCGAGTTTCGATTCTTCGCCGCGGTTTCGAGCGCTTCGTAGTCAGCTACGATTTGTGGGAGGAGAAGTTTTCCGTGACGCGAATGCGTAGCTCGGGATCGTCGGCGGCCCACTTGGCGGCCGAAGCAGCGGAGAACTGGTGTCTCGACAATCTCAACATCCCGATAGCGGGACTGCCGTTGGACAAGCCAGTCTATCTTCGCTTGGAGGTACGGGCGCAGGAACCGAAGGACCGCCGTGCCGCGGATGACGAAGGAGGAATCAGCTTGGCTCGTCTGATTGATATTTTTAGCAAGGCGGGCAACCCGGGATCCGGCAGCCAATGGCGGGCGGAAGCGGGTCCTCTTTTGTTGCAGAACGGCAAGCCGTGAACCGCTTACGAAACCGATTGCTGTTCGTCTTCCTAGCCGCCACCGTTGCGCCCCTTGTCGCGACACTCTGGATTACGACTTCTCTGCTCGATCGTTCCCTGTCCATGGCTACCACTAATGAAGTGGATGAGCTCTCTCGTTCTCTGGAGACAACTGGACGAGCTTTATTCAACTCCACCAAGGACGCGCTGAAGCTTGAGTCCTCACGCCAGACTCCCCGTATCTATCGGCAACCCGCTG
>DASQLD010000160.1:0-4535 GCA_035630195.1 Bryobacteraceae bacterium | reverse complement strand
CTAAGCACGCAGACACGGGTAAGAGCGGCGAAGCAACTATTTTTGTACGTAAAGACGGCTCCCTCGTGCTGTCTAGATCTGTAGCGATGCTGCACGCAGCCGAAGAGTTCGATTTGGCGGCATCGGGCGCGGACACGGTTGCGTGGACCGAAGTCACCGGCGCCGACGGTTCTTTTACCGAGAAGAAGGCAGCTTCTTTGAAATACAAGGCCCCAGGGACGGTTCCCTATGGGCGAAATGTGGTGATTACGGCTCATGCCCCCGCAATTGGGTTTGCCAGCATGAGGGTGTTCCTGCAGCCCGGCGCTAAAAGTGACGGTCACCCGTTGTTTTGGCTGGCGTTGCTGTTTGGTTTGCTAGGGGGGATTGTCGGGGCCAGCCGGTCCTATGTCGCATTTGTCGGTTCACGAAGATTCTCCGGAACCTGGGGACCTTACTATTTGTCGCGGCCGGGATTTGCTATTGCGCTCGCGTTGCTCGTTCATGCTGCACATCGCGGTGGGTTCCTGGGCAGCGGATCTGACAACCCTTACGTTGTCGCCTTCTATGCAGGCATGGTCGGCTTGTTTTCCGACAGCGTGCTCGAGAAGATGAAGCAGGCTCTCGACCATCTGATCGCGTTCAGTGATACCAGGCCGGATAAGATGCCTGGCTCGAATGCAGGTGTGACGACTCCGAACGTGGTGACTACGACGGCGGCCAAGTTTACCGGCACGATCCATTCGCTCAAAATCGACGACGATAGCGGCAAATTAGTGATCACTGGCGGCGGCTTTGTGGATAAGACGGATGTGGAGATCGATTCGAAGAAAGTCTCTAGCACCTTCGTTAATGCAACAAGGATAGAAGCTGAGATCAACCCAAGGATCCATGTAGCGGAGAACGGTTCGAAAGTTGTGCTTATCGATCCCCAAGGCGGGAGGTCTGAGGCACAGCCCTTTCCACCTATGTAGGCCAGAGCAACTCCGGCATTTTTGTTCGATAATGGAAGTATCAGCCGAAACGCCGGCGAAGTTCCTACGAATGCCGAAGGTTTACCGTTTACCCGTCTTTGTTATCTTGGGAGCCTCGATTGCTTCCGCAGCCGTTGATTTCAACCGGGAAATCCGGCCCTTGTTGTCCGACAACTGCTTCCAGTGTCACGGTCCGGATGAGAAGCGCCGGATGGCTGGACTGCGGCTGGATACGAAGGAAGGCGCCTTTGGGCAGACCAAGAATGGCCAACTGATCGTACCGGGCGATCCAGCGAAGAGTCCTCTGTTGCAGCGAATGGCCCATGCAGAGAAGGCGCGACGGATGCCTCCACCGACGTCTGGACGAGACGTCTCCGAGAAGCAGATCGATACCGTACGGCGGTGGATTCAAGAGGGAGCAAAGTGGGAAACGCACTGGGCGTTCAATGCCCCGAAACGCCCTGATCTACCAGCGGTCAAGAACACAGGAGCGATTCACAATCCAATTGATAACTTCATCCAGGCGCGTCTCGAACGCGAGGGACTGACACCCGCTCCCGAGGCGGATCGTCGCACACTGCTGCGCCGCTTGAGCTTCGATCTTACGGGTCTTCCGCCAAGCCTGAAGGACGTCGAGGCGTTCGTTCAGGACAAGTCGCCGGACGCCTACGAAAAGCAGGTGAACCGTCTGCTTGCGTCGCCTCATCACGGCGAGCGGATGGCGATGGACTGGTTAGATGTCGCGCGGTATGCGGATACGCACGGGTATCACATCGACAGTCATCGTGACATGTGGCCCTGGCGCGACTGGCTGATCAAAGCCTTCAACAGCAACATGCCGTTTGACAAGTTCACCACGCTGCAACTGGCGGGTGATCTTGCGCCGGACGCCGGCGTGGAAGGGAAGATTGCGAGCGGCTTCAACCGCAATCACATGATCAATTTTGAGGGTGGCGCGATACCTGAGGAGTACCTGGTGGAGTATGTCGCCGACCGCGCAGAAACGACAGCCGGGGCCTGGATGGGACTTACGGTTGGTTGCGCGCGATGCCATACCCACAAGTACGATCCGATCTCGCACAAAGAGTATTACCAATTCTTCGCCTTCTTCAATAACGTCGACGAGAAGGGTCTGGATGGCCGGACCGGCAACGCCAAGCCTTTATTGCAGTTGCCTACGCCCGAGCAGAAGGTCAGGGACGAGCAATTGGAAGCGGCGATTAAAACTCGCGAGGATGCGCTGGAGTCGAAAGAGGTAACCGGCGCGCTTGCACAATGGCGCGCTACGTTGACGGGCAAAGCCGCTCCAATCGAACGTGACAGCCTATCCGCGCACTATGACTTCGACGGAAGTTTGAACGATATTTCGGGCAAGTATCAACACGGCAGAACGTTGAAGGGCGACCCAGGCTTCGGACCAGGGCAAGTCAGCAAGGCAGTCAATTTCGACGCGCAAACGCTGGTCACGCTTGGCAAGGTAGGGAGCCTGAAAGGCAGCGAACCGTTCACGGTGGCTTTCTGGCTCAGGTATGGCGGAGCCAAGCAGCCGATGCCGATCTTTGAAAAGATCGACACTGCGCAGGGACGCCGAGGCTGGGAAATTTGGCTCGATGAGCCGATCCTGGTCGACATCCAGAAACGCGCTGCGCGAATCAGCGTGCGCCTTTCGTCGCAGTGGCCATCGTCCGCCCTTGAACTCCGTACACGCGAACGCATCACGCAAAACGAATGGAGTCACATTGCTGTGGTCTCGGACGGGAGCGGCAAAGCTTCCGGACTAGCTCTGTACATCAACGGACTGCCGACGGCAACCGACGTTCTGTCAGACCGACTCTCCGGACCAATTGTGAACGACGCTGAACTGCTCATCGGAGCGAAAGAGCCCGAAGCGAAACCGTTTACGGGTGGCCTCGACGATCTGCGGTTTTACGCTCGTACGCTCTCTGCGAAGGAGATTCGCACTACGGCCGTCGATTATCCGATTCAGGCTCTTTTGTCCGGCGTGGGCGGACAGCCTTCGAAAGCCGATGAGAAGCGCCTGACCGATTTCTATCTGCGCTATATCGCTGCCGAGGCGACGAAACAGCAATATGCCGAATTGCGCGACTTGCGCGAGCAAAACACACGGCTGCAAAAAGAAATCGTCACGACGATGACGATGAATGAGCTCGAGAAGCCTCGCGAGACGTTTGTGCTTGCTCGGGGAGATTATCGCAACCAGACGGACAAGGTGGAGCCGGGAACGCCCGCCATCCTGCCGCCGCTACCGAAGACGGAAGGCCGCGCAAACCGCCTGACTCTCGCTCGATGGCTTGTCGACCCGGCTCATCCATTGACGGCGCGTGTTGCCGTCAATCGCTACTGGCAGATGTATTTCGGGACCGGATTGGTCAAGACGACTGAGAACTTCGGATCGCAAGGGGAACCGCCTTCGCATCCTGAACTGCTCGACTGGCTGGCAACCGAGTTTGTACGTACGGGTTGGGACGTAAAGGCGATGCAGCGACTCATCGTCACGTCGGCCGCGTATCGCCGAGCTTCGCCTGTTACACCTGAGCTGCTCGAGAAAGATCCCGAAAACCGGCTTCTGGCGCGTGGACCGCGCTATCGTCTGCCGGCCGAGATGGTCCGCGACAACGCCCTGGCCGTCAGTGGTCTTCTCAACAACGATATTGGCGGCAAGAGTGTCTTTCCTTATCAGCCCGCGGGCCTGTGGGAGGAGATGGCATTCGGAGACGGCTTCACTATGCAGACTTACGTGCAGAGTCATGGGAAGGATCTATACCGGCGAAGCATGTACACGTTCTGGAAGCGCACGACGCCACCGGCGCAAATGGTCACTTTTGACGCTCCGGATCGCGAGAAGTGTACAGCGCGTCGCACCATCACAAATACGCCGCTGCAAGCGCTGGTGACCTTAAACGATCCAACGTACGTGGAAGCCTCCCGTGCCTTGGCAGAGCGTGTCCTGATGGAAGCAGGACGCAATCCGAATCGTCGAGCGGCTCTGGCGTTCCAGCTTGCGACTGCCCGTCAAGCCACCAAATCCGAGGTTGAAGTTTTGACGCGCTTGGCGAAGGAACAAACAGCCCATTTCCGCGGCGCTCCGAAGGAGACTGCCGCATTGTTGACGAATGGAGAATCGCCGTACGACAAGGCCTTGGAGCCTGCGGATCTTGCCGCGTGGACCATGGTCGCCAGCGCGATTCTGAATCTGGATGAAACGATTTCAAAGGAATAACGAAAGTGAATCTTGAGAACGAGCTCGATTGTACACGCCGCCATTTCTTCAGCCGTTCGGCCACAGGGATTGGCATTGCGGCGCTCGCGTCCCTGGTTCAACGATCCGGACTCGCAGCGCCCGCAACCGTTGGGCAGCCACATTTTCCGCCGACTGCCAAGCGGATCATTCTCCTTCATCAATCTGGCGGACCATCGCAACTCGATCTCTTCGATTACAAACCAGGGCTTGAGAAGCGTCGCGGCATCGAATTGCCGGACTCGATTCGCATGGGGCAGCGGATCACCGGTATGACGTCCGGACAGGGAACACTCCCCGTCGCGCCGTCGATTTTTAAGTTT
>DASQLD010000159.1:0-4671 GCA_035630195.1 Bryobacteraceae bacterium | reverse complement strand
AGCGTCCTTCCCGCCAGATCCGCTTTCTGCGAGTGTTGGTGCAAGGCTGCATGGCTGTGGTTCCCAAGAGCGTATGGTTTACCGCCCACATTGCCGATGTTTGGAAGGTCTACTATAAGCGTGATGTCCGGGGTCAGCGGTTAGCCAATGCAATTCTCACCGGCACATCGCTTGTACCCGAGCGCGTTACTTTTCCACCCACTCGAGTGCGTCTGAGAGGCTGGCCGGGTTGGCTGACTGTGTCAGAGGCTACGGAACGGGTGGAAGACACGCTCGACAGGCGATTGAACGAATTGGCTAGGCTGGGCCGCTTCGAGGAAGTGGAAGAGTGGCTCAACCGATTCTTGCATCTCAGGCAATCAGGCTGGCAGCATGGACTTTTCTCGCTGGATGCTCACTTGAAGAACTTTGGCATTTGCGGGAATCACGTCGTGTTACTCGACACCGGAGGCCTGACGAATCGTTGGTCGGAAGTCGAGGAGAGGCTCGCCAAAGAGCGCTCTACGTCGAAACCGCATGTTCAACTGGGATTAAGCTCCATGCTGGCTGCAAGACCCGATATCGCCGAGCGCTTCGACCAGCAGTGGAAGGCGAACGTTACGCCTGCCACAGTTCGCCATCATTGGAACAAAGCGCCCGGCGCTTCGGCTTGAACAGCACGCCCGTTCCCTTCGCTTTTTGGAACGAAAGCCGGGAAAGTGAATAGGAAAGTGGATCCGGCCCCGGCATCGGACTCCACCCAAATCTCACCACCGTAACGCGAAATAATTCTCTGACAGAGCGCTAAGCCTAAGCCAGTGCCGGCATACTCGGCTTGACCGTGCAAACGCCGGAACAACCCGAAGATCCGATCATGATAGACAGGGGCGATCCCAATGCCGTTATCCTGCACCGCAAATCGCCACCGATGTCCCAGGGCTGTTGCGCTGATAGAGATGGCGGGAGGCTGGTCGCTTCTGTACTTGAGCCCATTGCTCAAGAGATTCTGGAACACTTGCTGGACATGGACATCGGCCGCGCTAATCAGCGGCATCGGCGACTTAATCATGACCGACGCTCCGGATTCGATTATCCGCGGTTGCAGATCTGCGATGACCCCTTTCAGCACCAGGGCCGTATCGCATTCTGCGGCCGGGTCACGATCGCTCAGCGCCATCCGTGTATAAGACAGCAGATCCTGCAAAAGCTGGTTCATCCGGTTAGCGCCCTGCAACACGTAACGCAAGTAGATTGCCGACTCGCCCTCCAGCCGCGCGCCGTGGCGACGCTCCAGTAGTTGGCAGTAGATCGAAACCATGCGCAGAGGCTCTTGAAGATCATGGCTCGCCGAGTAGGCGAACTGCTCCAAGTCGTGGTTGGCGGAGCGCAAATCGGCCTCCACACGCTTCTGATCATCGATATCGGTCGACGTCCCAAACCATTCGAGATGGTCCTGAAGCCGGACTGGCAGCGCGCGCGTCAGATGCCAACGGAAAGTCCCCGCCGCTCCCTTCAGCCTGTGTTCGATCTCATAGACGGACCCGGCTTTAGCAGACATCTCCCAAGTGTTCCTCGAAGCTTCACGATCATCCGGATGGATAGCATTCATCCAGTCCCTTACATCCGCGCTCGTCGCATCGATGCCGGTGTACGCTCGCCACTTTTCGTTGAAGTAGTTGATCGAGCCGACTGCATCCGCCACCCAGATGATTTGGGGCATCGCGTTGGCAAGATTTCGAAAGCGCGTTTCGCTTGCTGCCAGCTCCATGCGAACTCGACGCTGTCTCCGCCTGCTGACGACGAGCATCGCGATAATCAATGCCTGCGCCGCGATGCAAAAGAAGATTGTCAGCGCCAAACGCCAATGCTCGCGAACAAGACTCTTCGGCTCGTTAATAGTCTCGCTGCCGATCGGGAGACGGGATCGATCCAGCCGCCACCGCCGGAGTTGAGCATCGTCAAACAGAAACCGATTAGGGCTTTTTTGGAGGCCGATCTCAGCCGGCTTCTTACCGCCGATAACAGCGGCGGCAATCTCCCCGGCAGTGTGTCCATGGAGAAAACCGTCGGTGAGCTTGCCTCCCACGATTCCGAAGCCCAAAGCATTCTTATTGAGACTGTAAACAGGAGCCGTACTTTGTTGGGTGACGAATTGAGTACTCTGCTGAATCGTGTACAGGCGTTTGCGACCGTCGCTCGAGAACACCGAAAACAGAACGACTGTGTCCGCCGGGAGTTTCCGTAGCTGCTCGGCGAGCTCATCGGCGCTGAGTTGTTGCGCGCGAAGCCGCCAAACTCGTAACTCGGGGTGGCTCGCCGCAATGGCGGAAGCATAGTCAACATCGTCAATCTCACCTACTGTTACGATGTTCTTCGTTTGAGGCTGCAGCGCTAGAGCAACGTTGATCGTTCCAATCGGGTCGAACGTTTCGAGAACGCCTGCGATCTCTCGTCCATGATCTGCATGCAAATAGCGGCTTGAATCCCGGTGATCGTTCGCGCCGGATACGATGATTGGGGCCTTCGAGAATAAAGAGGGGCGATCCAGAAGGAAGTGAATCGCGATGTCGTCCGTGGCAATAACGACATCGGGAGGCCTACCTTCGTACTTCTTCGCAAACATAGCAGCGAGATCGTCCTGCGATTCGACAACGGTTCGGCGGGCATCCAGGTATTCGACATAAACTTCATGCTCACTGCTATTGGATTTGATGGCAGTCAGAATACCCTGGACTTGCACATCCGTCCACTCGTAACCTTGATGGTACGAGTTGAGAAGCAGCACACGCGCGGCAAAGACCGTGTGGGTGACAAACAAAAATGCGAGAGCCGTTCGAAGCACTTACCAGGTACAATCCCGTCTGAACGTTCCCTCAGGTTAGCATCTTAGGTTAATGCCAATCCCGATCCGCAACCTTCGCTGGTATATCGGAGGCGTTCTCTTTCTCTCTACTGTTATCAACTATATCGATCGTCAAACGCTGAGTGTCCTGGCTCCGTACATCAAAACCGAATACGGCTGGGACAATTCGACGTTCGCATTGCTCATTATCTCCTTTCGTGTTGCGTATGCCTTCGGGCAGGCGGTCTCGGGGCGGTTCCTGGACTCCGTAGGCATCCGTAAAGGTCTGACGATTGCTGTGGCCTTCTACTCGGTCGCTGCGATGCTGACTTCCTTTTCTACCGGTCTGCGGAGCCTGAGCGCCTGCCGCTTCTTACTGGGCTTGGGCGAATCAGCCAATTGGCCAGGAGCAACGAAGGCCGTAGCCGAATGGTTCCCGAGACGTGAGAGCGGCTGGGCAGTCGCGCTGTTCGATAGCGGCTCGGCCATCGGCGGGGCGGTGGCTCCGTTCCTTGTCTATTGGATCTACCGAACGACCGGTGACTGGCGTTCGGCGTTTCTGGTGACAGGGGCCCTCGGGCTGCTCTGGATTCCGTTGTTTCGGTGGATTTACCGGCGACCGGAAGAGCATCACCGTCTTTCAACGGAGGAGCGAGCTTACATCGTCGGGGGTCGCGGCGACACAACGGTTACAGCGGAGTCTCGTGTTCCATACGCAACGCTGCTGCGGCTGCCACAGACGTGGGGTATCGTGATTGCTAAATCATTAACGGACCCGGTCTGGTTTTTCGTTACGGATTGGTTCGCCATCTACCTTGTCTCACGCGGCTATCGCCTGGAGGAGAGCCTGCTGGCTTTCTGGGTTCCGTTCCTTGCGGCGGACATTGGGAACTTTGCCGGTGGCGGCCTGTCGAGTTGGCTGATCGGCCGAGGATGGTCAACCGGGCGGTCTCGGCGCATAGTCGCCTTGGTATCGGGACTCGGAATGAGCTCGCTGGCAGCTACGGTGTTCTTCGATTCTTATGCGGTCCTTGTGGGCTGCTTCGCGGTGTCCACACTCTGCTATGCGGCGTTCTCAACCATCGTACTGGCGCTTCCTGCGGACCTCTATAAGAGTGGCAACGTCGCGTCCGTAAGCGGCCTGAGCGGCGCTGCGGCGGGCGTCGGGACGATCCTGGCTACGTACGCAACAGGGGCAGTCGCCGACAAGTATTCGTTTGAGCCGGTTCTGATCACGGGCGCGTTGGTACCATTGATTGCAACCGCTGCGGTGTTGATCTTCGTGCGCAACGGTAAGGCTACGGACCGCGGTCTGATCAATCCAATATGAGTACTTTGCTTCTCCACTCAGTCAGCTATGCCGGGCTTTGGGGTCAGGCCTATCTTTCCATCGACGAGTTTGTCGCGAAATCGGCCGAGTTAGGCTTCGGCGGCGTCATGTTGATGGCCAAGCGTCCCCATGTCTCAATCCTCGACTATGGTCCAGCCGAGCGAACAGCGCTTCGCTCGAAAATCGAGAAGCTTGGCCTGCGCGATCTTTGCATCGCCGGTTACTCCAACCTCACGGCGGACCTCGATCATACAGACATCCCTCAGCGTGAGATGCAGGTTCACTACATCGTCGAGCTCGCTCGTCTGGCTCACGATCTCGGTGGGCGGTTGGTCCGAGTGTTCACAGGATACGAGAACCCTGCCGCCAACCTGACAGTCCAGTGGCGTCTCGTCATCGAAGGTCTGCGTGAAGCGGCGAAGCACTCGGCCGATCTCGGCGTGACGATCGGTGTCCAGAACCACCACGACATTGCGGTCGGCTACCAGTCCCTGCATGACCTGGTTACGGCAGTCGCGGA
>DASQLD010000158.1:0-8150 GCA_035630195.1 Bryobacteraceae bacterium | reverse complement strand
TTGTGCAGCGCCGATAGCAAAGCGCGAACTAGCATCAGACCCTCCCCGTGACCAGTCCGCAAATACGAGCTTGTTTCACAAGATCTGCGAGGCAAGCTGCCTCGGCGCGCCACTGCTCGCCTGAACGTCGTCAGCCTAAAGCACCGGCGGCGCTCGTCCTCGATTTCCGGTGCGGGCCGTTCCACCGTTGCTAGGATGAGGCCTTGCTCCATAGACGGTGAATTGATCGGTACAGTGTGCCTGGACTGAGCCTGAGTTGTCCACCAGTGCGCGCTAGCACATCCTGGGTAATGCCGTATCCATAGCAATCGTCTTCAGTGGGGCGAGAATACCGCTTTGGCTACCCGGCGCGATACCATGGGCATTTGATGCACGATTTCCGCCACGCAATTTGCAACGAAGCGTTTAAGGACTACGATTTTCGCGAAGCCTGCAAAGTAATCCGTTCCATCGGCTACACGGGCATTGAGATCGCTCCCTTTACACTGGCCGATGATCCGCTGGAGGTATCGACGCAACAACGCGCCGAGTACAAGAGCATCATGTCGGGCGAGGGGTTAACTTTTGCGGGTCTCCACTGGTTGATGGTTTCGCCGAAGACGCTGCACGTGACGACCGAAGACACCAAGTTGCGAGACTTGAGCTGGCAGTATGTTTATAATCTGGTCGACCTCTGTTCGGACCTTGGTCCCGGCGGCGTAATGGTGTTTGGATCACCGAAGCAGAGGGCTGCGACACCTGGGTCCACCAAAGAAGAGGCTACGAAACGTTGGATCGACGGGCTCGCGCACGTGGCGCCCCACGCCGAAGAGCGAGGTGTAACGATCCTTGCTGAGGCGTTGCCGTCGAGCCAGTGCAACGTTGTCACGACACTTGAAGAGGCAGTGGGACTCGTGCGGCAGATCGGCAGCCCGGCGATTCGAACGATGTTCGATTCGCATAACGCCGAAGACGAAGTCGAGAATCACGCCACTCTGGTCGATCGCTATTACGATTACATCCATCACGTTCATGTGAACGAAATGGACGGACGCCATCCAGGAACCGGCGACTATGACTTCGGAGCCATCTTTGACGTTCTCAAGCGGCGAGGTTACAACGGGTGGATCTCGCTTGAGGCATTCGATTTTACTCCTGGAGCAGAAACTTTGGCGCGCGAGTCGTTTGAATATTTGCAAGCTGTAACGGAGAGGCTGCCGGCATGAAGAAACGCTACGCAGTGACTGGGGGCGCAGGTTTCATCGGCTCGCAGGTTGTTCGTACGCTTCTGAAGCATGATGCAGATCGCGTTGTTGTCATCGACAACCTGGCGACCGGAAGCGATGCAAACCTGGATGAAATTCGGAACGACATCGACTTCCATCGAATCGACATCCGCGATTTCAGCCGCTTTCGGGAGGCGCTGAATGGGTGTGAGTACGTGGCGCATTTGGCTGCTATCCCATCAGTCCCCCGATCTATCGAAGATCCCGTTCCCTCGCATGACGTGAACATCAACGGCACCTTTAATGTGTTTCGCGCGGCACATGAAGCCGGTGTGAAGCGTGTTTTCTTTGCGGGTTCTTCCTCTGCCTACGGTGACACGGAAGTGCTCCCAAAATATGAAGGAATGCTCCCCCGGCCAAAGTCACCTTACGCCGCGCAAAAAGTGCTCGGTGAGATGTATGGCAAAGTATTCAGCGAGTGCTACGGTCTCGAAGTGGTATCCCTGCGCTTCTTCAACGTCTATGGTCCTCGCCAGGATCCATCGAGCGCCTACTCAGGTGTCCTTTCCATCTTCATGCGCTGTATTCTCGAAGCGAGTGTGCCACTCATCCACGGCGATGGAGAACAATCGCGCGACTTCACCTATGTCGAGGATGTCGCTGAACTGGTTTATAAAGCTCTTCACGCCGACGGTGTAGCTGGCCAGGTAGTGAACGCCGGCAATGGCGACCGTTTTACTTTGAACATGGTTTGGGAAACGTTGCAGCAGATCACTGGCGTGAAGATTCAGGCTAAGTATGGACCCGATCGGCCTGGCGATGTTCGACACTCTCAGGCGGATACGACGGAGGCGAAGCAGTTGTTGAATCACGTCCCTCGTTTCTCTCTCGAAGAGGGATTGCGGCAAACCTTCGAGTGGTATAAAAAGGACGCTTTAACGCGCGGCGCTCTTAAGGTTTGAGTCTGCGCAAGGCTCGCAAGTTCGTGTGCATGTACCGCGTCTTGCCCTCCGGTCCCGGCACAAGCACGAAGTAGCCGACAGGACCTTGTGCGAGGAATCTTCCTTCTCCGAGTGATTTGACTGGATACGTCTTTCCGTCCATCGATACTTCGGCGGCTTCGTCCTTCGTCGAGAGGACGACGCGAATCGGTCCACCCACATATGTTCCGGCGGAGTCGGAAATAGCGGGACCGCTTGAGGACGGCGGAGCTTCGGCTTTGTCCGGACCATATTTCACTGTCATCTCGAGAGCCTTCTGCGCGACTTTGCCAAGCATGGCGTTGCTGCGATTCACGACCACAGCGACTCCCACTTTCTGATCTGGCGCCATTGTCAGCATCGATCCGAATCCAATTCGCGCTCCTCCGTGAGATACGGTTCGAACTCCGCGGTCCATCGACGTGACAAGTCCGTAGCCATAGTGAGTGTCCGGTGAACCCGGAAACGCGGCTTGCGGAGATGACATGCGCTTGATTGTTTCTGCAGACAAGCCGCTATTGAGAAAAGCCGACATGAAGTTTGCCAAACCGCGGCCGCTTGCGAATGCGCTACCGCCGGGCCAACTGTTCGCTTCGTCAGCAAACGGTCGAATTACTTTTGGAGTTTTCTCGGGACCGCCTTCATGCTGTTGCGCGATGGGATAGGTCATTGCCATGAGCGGACGAAACGTGCTGCCTTTCATGCCGGTCGGCTCAAAGACACGTTCGGTGACAGCGTCTGCAAAGGGCTTGCCTGAGATCTCCTCGAGAACGAAACCGGCAAGCCAGTAGCCGAGGCTGGAGTAGGAGAAAATCTCACCTGGCGTAAGTTCGATCATGTCGCTCTTGAGCGCGCGCATGGTCAAGCCGAGCGCTGCGTCATCGTGCGAGCCATTTCCGGAGCCACGGTCTCCGAGACCCGCCGTGTGTGACAGCAGTTGGTGCGTTGTGATCGAGCCGATTGCTGGATCCAAGCCTTTCACGTATGTCGAGATCGGTTTCGACAAATCCAGCTTTCCGTCGTTGACCAGACTCAGTACCGCGGCGGCAGTGAAGATCTTGGTGGTGGATCCAATCCGGAAGAGCGTATCCGTAGTCATCTTTTCCCCTGTCTCCACGTTGGCGACGCCATAGGCTTTGAGGTGCGCAACGCGATCGCCCTGAACGATCGCGACAACGGCTCCAGGAGCGCCGCTCCCTTTCAACTCACTCTCAACAAGATTGTCGAGTGCAGTGAAGTCCTGACCGCCAAACAGAGCAGAAACGAATAAGACAAGTAGGAACAGCATTCCCACTCAGACGTAAGAGTCTGAAGGACGCTAGGCCTTTACCACGTCTAAAAATGCTTTGGCGGCGTGACTGAGAGCGCGCTTAGCCGGGTAGACGAGGCGGATCTTACGCTCGACGTTTAGCTCGGCAACCTTGATCTCGCGCAGTAACTTCTGTTCGATCTCTTGTTCGACGCACATACGCGGTAAAAACGCCACGCCCTCATTTCGCTGTACGAGCTTACGGATCGTCTCGACCGTTGGCATCTCGACATCCATGTTAAGTGGAACGCGATGGCGCTGAAACTCGCGCAGCACCACTTCGCGATACGGCGATAGAACGTTGTGAGCGATAAACGTCTCCATGCCCAGATCGGTTATCGAGACAGTCTTGGCCTTGGCAAAACGGTGAAGAGGCGATACGACAAAGGCTAAGTGATCGGTGAAGATCACTTTGGAGATGACTCGGTGGTCATCGGGATCGTAGCTAATGACTCCAAGCTCCAGGTCGCCATCGAGCAACTGAGTCGGGATTTTGCTCGACAGGCTTCGGCGGACTTGGATCTTGACCTTGGGATAGAGGCTCCGGTACTGCTCGATATGCTGCAGCAAGTATAAAGAAGTAGATTCGTTGGCGCCGATGATGAGGCGGCCTGCGGAGTTGTCGCGCAACTCGGCCAGGGAGTTTTGCATCTCCGCTTCGAGGTTCTCGAAACGCTTGGCGTATTCGAGCACGATGCGTCCCGCGTCAGTGAGGATGGGCGGCGTACTCGACCGATCGATGAGTTTCTCTTCGAGGTCGCTCTCCAGCCGCTGTACGGCGAGAGAGATCGCGGGTTGGGTCCGAAGCATCTTCTCGGCTGCGCGCGAAAAGGACCTTTCGGTGGCCACTGCGAGGAACACCTTAAGTGGGTAGAGTTCCATGGAAAGAGCTTCCATAGATTATGATTGTTTATGGGTAGTCACGCAATTATTAATTTGCTAAATCTTGGTCCCTTCCGCATAATGGGTCTGTAGCGAGGCAAAGAACCGGAATGAGCAATCGAGTTTACATATTCGACACAACGCTCCGGGACGGCGAACAGTCTCCCGGCTGTAGTATGAACATGCCAGAGAAGCTTCAGATGGCAGCGAAGCTTGTGGATCTTGGAGTTGACATACTCGAAGCCGGTTTCCCAATCGCTTCCGAGGGTGATTTTGAAGCCGTTCGCGCTGTTGGGCGCGAATTTCCGTGGGTTCAGGTAGCGGCCTTGGCGCGTTCATGTACCCTCGATGTGGAGCGCGCAGCGAAGTCGCTCGAGAACGCGCGACGCCCGCGGATCCACACTTTCATCGCGACCAGCGATATTCATTTGAAGTTCAAGTTGAAGAAGTCCCGCCAGCAGGTTCTGGACGATGCGGTAGCGGCTGTCGAACTGGCTCGCCGCCACGTTGACGATGTAGAGTTTTCCGCTGAGGATGCGACGCGAACGGACCCAGACTATCTTGAGCAGGTATCGAAAGCTGTGGTCGCTGCGGGCGCGCGAACTGTTAATTTACCCGACACGGTAGGTTTCTCGGTTCCCGATGAGTACGGTCAACTCATTCGCCGCATTTGTAACGCTCTTGGTGATACAGCGATCGTAAGCGTTCACTGCCATGATGATCTCGGCCTCGCAGTCGCGAACTCGATTGCGGCGGTGCAGGCAGGAGCGCGTCAGATAGAATGCACCATCAACGGCATTGGGGAGCGCGCAGGGAACTGCGCTCTTGAAGAGGTCGTGATGGCGATGAAGACGCGCAACGACCGTCTTCCTTTTCAAACCGGCATTCACACCGAGCACCTGTATCCCGCCAGCCAGTTACTATCGACCCTGATTAGTTTCGGGCCGCAGCCGAACAAGGCCATCGTGGGTAAGAATGCTTTTGCGCACGAGGCAGGCATTCATCAGGATGGCTATCTGAAAGAACGCACCACCTACGAAATCATTGATCCGAAAACGGTCGGAGTTCCCGAGACCAAGCTCGTTTTGGGCAAGCATAGCGGTCGGCATGCGCTGAATAGTCGCTGCGTGGATCTTGGCTTTGCGCTCACGAAAGAGGAACTCGACGCCGTATACGTGCGCTTTACCGCTGCCGCGGATCGTAAAAAAGGGCTAATGGACGAAGAGATCGCCGTGATCGTTCGTGAAGTCACGGGCTCTGTCGCTCACACGGCCGCCGACTAATCTATGGACCTAAACGTATTGATCGTGCCGGGCGATGGCATCGGCACGGAAGTCACGCGTGAAGCCGTGCGCGTTCTCGAACATGTCTGCCAAAAGTTCAAGCACAAGCTGAACCAGCGTGAAGCTCTGCTGGGCGGCATCGCGATTCACAAGACGGGTACGCCTTTTCCTGACGAAACCGCTAAATTGGCGGTGGAAGCAGACGCGACTTTGATGGGCGCTGTGGGTCTGCCTGAATTCGACAATGTGGCTCCGGAGAAGCGGCCGGAGAAGGGCCTGCTCGGGATTCGAAAGACGATGGGCGTTTACGCGAACCTCCGTCCCGTCCGAACTTATAAAGCTTTGATTCAGTCTTCGCCGCTCAAGAATGAGCTTGTCGAAGGCACGGACATGATCATCGTGCGCGAATTGACCGGTGGTCTCTATTACGGGACGCCTCGCGGGATCAGTGGCTCCGGCGCGGAAGAGCGTGGGACGAACACGATGACCTATACACGTGCCGAGATCGAGCGCGTCACCCGCATGGCGTTCCATCTCGCGCGCAATCGCCGCAAAAAATTGACAAGCGTTGATAAGTCAAACGTGCTCGAAGTCTCGCAGCTTTGGCGCAAAGTGGTTACCGATGTTGCGCCTGAGTTTCCGGATGTCGAGCTCGACCATCTGCTCGTCGACAACTGTGCGATGCAACTCGTATTGAATCCACGCCGCTTTGACGTTCTGGTGATGGAGAACATGTTTGGGGACATTCTCAGCGATGAAGGGGCCGTGCTCGCGGGTTCTATCGGGATGCTGCCATCCGCGTCGATCGGCGCCAAGAAGCCTTCCGGCGCATGGGTCGGTTTATACGAGCCGGTGCACGGGTCCGCGCCCGACATTGCCGGACAGGATAAGGCGAATCCGCTCGGAGCCATTGGATCGGTGGCCGCAATGCTCGAGTATAGTTTCGGGCTTAAGGAAGAAGCCGCGGCTGTTAACGCCGCAATGGAGACAGTATTAAACAGCGGCGATGTGACTGCCGATCTGAAGCCGGCGGGGACGCCCGCGACGACGACGCAGGTTGGCAAAGCAGTCGTAGCCGCAATTTAGGAGTTCGTAATGAGTAAACCACGAACGATCATCGAGAAGCTGTGGGATTCCCATGTCGTCTCGGAAAAACCAGGCGCTCCGGCGCTGTTATTTATCGATCTACATCTCGTTCATGAGGTGACATCGCCTCAGGCTTTTTCCGGACTACGGGAGCGCGGCGTGAAAGTGCGGCGTCCAGACCTGACGCTTGCAACTGTCGATCACAGCATTCCGACTACACCCCGGTCGCTTCCCATTGTCGACAAGATTGCCGCGACGCAGGTGGCGCAGCTTGAAGCCAACTGTAAAGAGTTCGGTATTCCCTGCTACGGCTTCAATAGCGAGAAGCAAGGCATTGTTCATGTGATCGGACCGGAGCGCGGCTTTACGCAGCCCGGGATGACCGTGGTCTGTGGCGACAGCCACACCGCGACACACGGCGCGTTTGGCGCGCTGGCGTTTGGCATCGGTACCAGCGAGGTCGAGCACGTTCTTGCAACACAGTGCCTGTTACAACGTAAATCCCAGACTTATCAGGTTTATGTCGACGGCCAGTTACGCGATGGCGTGACCGCGAAAGATATCATCCTCAACCTCATCTCCCGTATCGGGATCGGTGGTGCGACGGGCTGCGTATTCGAATATTGTGGGCCTGCAATTCGTTCGCTCTCCATGGAAGAGCGCATGACGGTTTGTAACATGTCGATCGAGGCTGGCGCGCGCGCTGGCTTGGTTGCTCCGGACGACACGACGTACAGCTTTCTGCACGGTCGTCCTGCCTCTCCGAAGGGCGCGGCGTGGGATGCGGCCGTCGCGCGTTGGAAGCAGCTTCCGACGGACGAAGGCGCCACATACGATCGAACGATTACTATCAACGCTTCTGAACTCGAGCCGATGATCACGTTCGGAACGAATCCGGGTATGGGTATTCCGATCACCTCGCGGATTCCCGATCCGGCGAGCATGGCCGATCCGATCGAGCGTGAATCGCTGGTCAAAGCGCTGCGCTACATGGATCTGCAGCCCGGAGAGTCGCTGCAGGGCCGGTCAGTGAACGTCGTGTTTATTGGTAGCTGCACGAACTCGCGCATGTCGGACCTACGCGCTGCTGCGTCGGTGTTGAAAGGTCGCAAGGTTAATCCGGGTTGCCGTGTCATGGTGGTTCCGGGTTCGATGGAGATAAAACGTCAGGCCGAAGCAGAAGGCCTCGACCGCGTATTCCGTGAAGCCGGAGCCGAATGGCGGGAAGCGGGATGTTCGATGTGCATCGCGATGAACGGCGACATGCTTAAGCCTGGCGAATATAGCGTCTCGACGAGCAATCGTAATTTCGAAGGCCGGCAGGGTAAGGGCGGGCGCACGTTCCTGGCGAGTCCGTTGACCGCGGCTGCGAGCGCCATCACGGGCAAAGTGACAGACATTCGAG
>DASQLD010000157.1:0-4910 GCA_035630195.1 Bryobacteraceae bacterium | reverse complement strand
GAGTGCGAAGTCGATCATCATGATCGCGTTTTTCTTGACGATACCGATCAGAAGAAGAATACCCACAAGGGCATAGATGTTCAGATCGATGTTGAAGATCATCAAGGTAAGCAACGCGCCAAGGGCGGCCGATGGTAATCCGGACAAGATCGTAATTGGGTGGATGTAGCTCTCGTACAAGACGCCAAGGACGAGATAGATTACCAGAATCGCTACGCCCAACAGAATCCACGTATTGCGAAGAGATTCCTGAAATGCCTGCGCCGTGCCTTGAAACGTGGTGGTCAAAGTTGCAGGCACGTTGATCTCGAGCATCTTCTCATCGATGCTGTCTACAGCCTGGCCGATGGAGACTCCCGGAGCCAAATTAAACGAGATTGTGACAGCGGGCAACTGCCCGAAATGCGCAACTTGTACGGGGGCCACTTCCTGGCGTAGCTTAGCAACGGCGTCCAGAGGCACAAGCGTCGATGCGCCATCGATCGTTGGAGCGCGATTGCTTCGAATATAGAGCTTCGAAAGCGCGCGAGGATCACGCTGATACTGCGGCAGCACTTCCATAATCACGTAATACTGGTTGCTAGCCGTGTAAATTGTCGAGACCTGCCGCTGACCGTAAGCGTTGTAGAGAGTGTTCTCAATATCGGCTGCCGTGATGCCAAGTGTCCTTGACTTATCGCGATCGATTTCGACGGTCAACTGCGGGCTGGCAATACGCAAGTCGGATGTGACGTCTTGCAGGCCTGGAACGCGGGCCAGGCTAGCTTCGACTTTGGGAGCCCACTCATAAAGCTTCTTGAGATCGGTGTCCTGGAGGGTGAACTGATACAGGCTCTTGCTCATACCTCCGCCGACTCGGATAGCCGGAGGGACCTGTATGAATGTATTCACACCAATGACGCCCGCAAGCTCGCGTCGAAGCTGCTGAACGACTACGTCGGCGTGAGGCCGAGTGGACCGGTCCTTCAAGCGAATGAACATACGGCCGGCATTGCCTGCGCTACTGCCACCGCCGCTGCCGACCGAGGATTGCAGCGCCGCGACATGTGGATTCTTCGAGACGATGTCGGCGACTTGTTGCTGATATCCGATCATCTGCTCGAACGACGCGTCTTCGGCGCCTTCGGTGCTGGCCATCAGGAACCCTGTGTCTTCAGTCGGGAAGAAACCTTTAGGGATGATCACAAACAACCAAGCCGTAATGCCGAGCAAAACGAACGAGAATAGAAGCGTTGCGAGCTTCCATCGCATGACTCCGTGCAAAGATCGCTCATAGAAGTTCAAGACGCGGTCAAACTGACGCTCGGACCACTGAAACACCGGTCCATCTTTCTCGCCGCTTTTGTGGCGCAGGAAGCGGCTGCCAAGCATCGGCGTCAACGTGAGCGACACAACGCCGGAGACCAGAATCGCAACCGATATGACAACGGCGAACTCACGCAACAAGCGGCCGACGATTCCACCCATGAACAGCACAGGAATGAACACCGCAACCAGCGATACCGTCATCGAAATGATCGTAAAAGTGATTTCTTTCGATCCGTCGATCGCTGCCTGCATCCGCCCTTTGCCCATCTCTCGATGCCGGACGATGTTTTCCAGCACGACGATCGCATCGTCGACGACGAAGCCGACAGACAACGTCAATGCCATCGCCGACAAATTATCGAGCGTGTATCCCAACTGATCCATCACTGCGAATGTGCCGAGGATGGAGATTGGCACCGCCAAGCTCGGAATGACCGTCGCGGACGGATTACGTAAGAAGATGAAAATGACGGCGACGACGAGCCCGATCGCGATGATCAGCGTCAGTTTGACATCGTGAATCGATTCGCGAATCGGCTGCGCACGGTCGAAGAGAATACCGAGTTCCATACCAGCCGGCATCTGCTGTTGCAGTTGCGGCAGCATGGCTTTGATGCCATCCACAATGTCGACCGTGTTGGTGCCGGGTTGTCGTTGAACGGCTAGGAGCACAGAGCGTTCGCCGTTGAACCAACTTGCGCTACGAACATTTTCGACGCTGTCGGTAACTCTCGCAATCTCTTCGAGGCGAACCGGACGTCCGTTGCGATATGTAATGATCAGCGGCCGGAACTGCGCAGCCGAAGAGAGCTGCCCTGTAGTTTCGATGGTGTACGATTTCGTCGCGCCGTTCAGCGTGCCGCCAGGCAGATTCGAGTTGCCCTGCGATATAGCAGTGCGCACATCATCGATGCCGATGCCCCGAGACGCAAGAGCGTCGGGATCCAATTGCACGCGAACCGCATACTTCTGAGATCCGAAAACATCGACTTGGGAGACACCATTCACTGTAGAGATGCGCTGCGCGATATTCACCTGGGCGTATTCGTCAACCTCGGAGAGCGGCAACGTTGCGGAACTCACGCCGAGGAAAATGATCGGAGAATCTGCGGGGTTGCTCTTTCGGAATGACGGCGGGCGAGGCAGGTTCTGGGGCAGATCGCGGCTAGCAGCCGAGATGGCGGCCTGAACATCTTGAGCGGCGGCATCGATGTTCCGGGACAGATCGAATTGCAGCGTAATTCTGGTGGACCCTACGGTACTGGTCGAGTTAATCGTCGAGATGCCCTGCAGGGACGTAAATTCCCGTTCAAGGGGCGTCGCCACAGTGTTTGCCATCGTCTCTGGACTGGCCCCGGGCTGACTGACGCTGACGGAAATGGTCGGGAAATCGACCGCGGGCAGATCACTTACCGGCAAACCAAAGTAGGCGATTGCTCCAAAAATGCTGATCGCCGCCATTAATAGCGTCGTAGTGATTGATCGCCTAATGAAAAACTCTGTGACGTTCATATAAACCTGCGGGGACTAATCGGAATTCGTACGGGCACGGTCGGCCTCGCCTCTGGGTTGCTGGATCCTGACTTTCGAGCCCGGCTTTACTCGTAGCTGCCCTTCAACAATCACCTTTTCGCCGGGATTTAAGCCGCTCTGGATGACGGTGAGCTCGTCAAAGCTTCGTACGGTTTCGATCGTCCTCTGTTCGGCGGTCGAGTCGGGCTTTACGACAAATACGTAGCTTCCCTGTTGCGCAGTCCGGACGGCAGAAGAAGGCACGACGGTCTCGGTAGGGTTCGCCAACCGAACGCTGACGTTGACAAACTGTCCGGGCCACAACTGGCGATTCTTATTTGGGAACCGAGCCTTGAGAAGGATCGTTCCGCTGGCAGTGTCGACGGTGTTGTCCAGGAAGTCGAGAACACCCTCGGCTCCGTCCGCTGCAGAAACAGCGCCTTGGGGCATCGCATGAACAGCAAGTTTGCCGCCGGCCGCGTACCTGCGCAACTCAGGCAGGGACTGTTCCGGTACCGTGAACGACGCGTAAATCGGGGATAGCTGGTTGATGATTACGAGGGTGTCGCTATTTGCACTGACGATATTCCCCGTCTTTCGGCTCACATTACCGGCACGGCCGCTGATCGGGGCGCGAATTGTGGCGTAGTTGAGTTGCAAGCGAGCCTCTCCCAACTTGGCTTCGGCTCCTTGAATCGCTGCCTTGGCGCTCTCAATGGACGCGCGCGTCGCAGCGACAGCTTTGTCGGCTGCGAGCGCCAGCGTCTGAAATTGATCGTTCTGTTCGCGAGCAATGATGCCCTGCTTCGTTAGCTCGTCAGAACGTCCGGCTTGCGATCTCGAATTTTTTGCCTGCGCCTGATCGCGCTCTAAATTCGCTTCTGCCTGAGCTAGCGCTGCCCGGCGACTGGCAACCTCCGCCTCCATCTCGCGAACGGTCTGCTGAAGCGGTCGCGGGTCAATCTCGAAGAGCACTTGGCCCTGTTGGACGTCCTGGCCTTCCTCAAAGAGCATGCGGGCGATCGGTCCGCTGATCTGGGACTTCACCTCCACAGTCGAGAAGGCTTCTACGTTTCCAATAGCGCGAAGTTCGAGCGGTACTGCCCTCTTTTCAACGGAAGCTACGATGACGGGTGTCTCGCTGGGACCCTTACGGGAGGCGGCCTGAGTTTTATCATTGCTGCCGCAACCCGTGAGCACGAGCGCAGTACAGCAAATGAAGTACTTTATTTCGGCCACATAATAGAGACGTTGATTTCTCGACGGGTGTTACGACGAGGCCGGAATGCTTTCTGCCAAACAGGATCTCGTTAGCGTCCGGAGACGACGAATTCGTCCCCGGGGTTCCAGCGCGGCAGCGCCGCCTGATTCCCAATGTTCAGTCCCAGTGTGAATCCGAATCGGCCAGCATGTTCGAGGCTGGCGAAGTCCCAGTCTTCGCGATATTCGTCGCTAGGCTGGTGATAACGCTTCGTGTTGTACTCTGTGAACTCAGCCGCGGCAAAGTCATCCGGCTTGCCATAAATTTTGTTGCCAGGAGCAACGCGGAACGCCGGTATGCCGATTTTCGCGAGCATGAAGTTGTCTGACCGGTAGTAGCTGCCTTGCTCGGGACGAGGATCGGGAGCAACGCTGAGTTGATAGCGCTGCGCGGTTTCCTGGACCGCCGGCCAAGCCGACGTCCGCTCGGCTCCCGTCAGGACGACGTCGCGCGTCCGTGCTGACGGAAACAAGGCATCGTAATTGATGTTCACCGCCGTCTTTGCGGGCGGGACAAGGGGATGGTGCGAATAATATTCCGCTCCCCGTAAGCCGCTTTCTTCCGCAGTCCAAAACGCGAACAAGGTAGAACGCTTTGGTTTCTGGCGTAATGCGCTGAAAGCACGTGCTGTCTCAAGAACTACAGCAACTCCAGTAGCGTTGTCGATCGCGCCGTTGTAGATCGAATCTCCATCCACGGGCAGAGCGATTCCCAAATGATCCCAATGGGCGCTGAAAAGTACGTATTCCTCGCGCAATTTGGGGTCGCTTCCGGGAATAACGCCGAGAACGTTACGGCTCTCAATTTTACGGATTTTCGACTTCAAATT
>DASQLD010000156.1:0-5743 GCA_035630195.1 Bryobacteraceae bacterium | reverse complement strand
CGGAGCGCAGCCTAAAACAGATTGGCTCGAAGGTGTTTTGGAGCGTGACCCGCGAGGTTTCCTGGTAACGGGCGACCGCGCGAAGAATTGGAATCTCGATCGCGACCCATACTTACTGGAGACCAACGTTCCTGGTGTGTTTGCGATTGGAGATGTGCGGCACGGTTCCGTCAAGCGTGTGGCATCTTCCGTCGGGGAGGGCGCCATAGCCGTACAGTTCGTCCATCAACACTTGAGCACGCTATGACGACCCTGAGAGACGCGCTCCATGGCGTGCCGCTGCTCAACGATCTGAGTGAGAGCCAACTACGTTGGCTAGTCGAGCATGTCGAAGACCTGAGTTACGAAACGGGTGACGTTCTCTCGAAACAAGGCGATTCGGCGGACTATCTTATCGTCGTTCTCGAAGGCGAGATCCAGGCGCGGAGTCCGAACGTCTCGACGTACATCGCCGCGGCAGGCACAATAACGGGATTGCTGCCCCAATCTAGAATGACGGTAATGTCGCGCACGGTAACCGCCGCCGTTCCAACGCGGATCGCAAGACTCCATCGAAAGCACTTCGACGAAATGCTGTCGGTAATACCGCAACTCGGGAGTCGGCTGGTTGGCGTGATGGCTGACCGCATTCGCGACGTAACCAAGAGCGACATCCAACAGGAGAAGCTTGCAGCCCTGGGTAAGATATCGGCCGGACTCGCGCATGAACTGAACAATCCGGCAGCCGCTGCGCGCAATGCGTCCATCAGTATCCGCCGGCTCCTAGATCAACACCGCGCCAGTGAGGTTAGCTTGAACAGCATTGCGCTTGGTGCAGATGTCTGGAAAAAGATCACGGCATTGGAGGATCTGGCGATCCGGAGGGCGGCCGCTTGCACAGCGCTCGACGCAGTGACACGCAGCGATCGCGAAGAGCAGCTTGGCGAAGCGCTAACAATCGCAGGTGTAACCAATCCGTGGGATCTGACATCCGAACTGGTCGACGCAGGATTGGATGTCAAGCAACTGAAGGAACTGACGGTAGCAGTCGGATCGCAAGCGATCAATCCTGTGCTGACCAGACTAGCGTCGATATTAAGCTTGTACAAATTGTCGGAAGAGGTTCAGGAGAGCACGAACCGAATCTCCGAACTGGTTCGCGCAATCAAAGAGTATTCATGGATGGATACGTCGCCGGAGCGTGAGATCGACATTCATGCCGGTATCGAGAATACTCTGACGATCTTGAAGCACCGTCTGCGCGGTGAGATTCGTGTCGAACGCCAATACGATCCGGCGCTGCCGCTTATATGCGCGCACGGAGGCGAGCTGAATCAAATATGGACCAACTTGATCGACAACGCCATTGACGCAATGCAGGGGGCACCAGGCGAAAAGATGCTAATGATCCGAACCGCGGCGCAATCGGAGAACGTGCTGGTCGAGATCCTCGATACCGGACCGGGAATACCCACGGCGATTCAAGATCGCATCTTTGAGCCGTTCTTCACAACGAAGGATCAGAATGAAGGCACAGGTCTCGGATTGGATATGGTATTCCGAATCATCCGCAAGCATCATGGCGATATTCGATTCGAATCGCGCCCCGGCCGGACCTGTTTTCAGGTACGATTGCCATTGAGTAAAAAATAATGTTCAGCCGTTGCACATTCGTCCTCATGATGGCGGCCGCCACTGGCGCTGCTCAGTTGCATCAGAGTCGCGTCCTCATTCTGATTGGACCGCCAGGAAGTGGAAAGTCGGTTCAAGCGAAGGTTCTCAGCAAGAGCTACAAAGTGCCTGCCATCTCGATGGCGACTGTGCTGAAAGAGAGTATCGGCAAGAACACGCCTGTGGCCCAAGGACTGAAAGGTCATATGGCCTCCGGCGAATTAGTGGGTGACGATGCTGCAAATGAAGCGATGAAGACACGGCTTTTACGCAAGGACGCCGGGCAGGGCTTTATCCTCGACGGCTATCCTACGAATGCGAAACAAGCGAACGCCCTCGACGTCTTTCTGGCAGAGCAGGGCTTTCCAAAACCGATTATCGTCATCCTGGAAGCGCCGGATAGCGTGCTGCGTGAGCGGCTGAAGTCGAGGAAGAGGGCGGACGATACGCCTGAGAATATCGATCGACGTCTAAGCGAGTATCGGGATTTAGGGACGCTCGCGGAGAAGCGATACGGGACAGAGAATACCGTGCGTGTGGACGGTACAGGTAGTATTCAAGGAGTGGCGCTCGCCATAACGCAACAGATCGACAATATGCGATCGAAGAAAGGCTTCGCGGTCAGGCCGCAGCAAAGTGATGGACTCAAGCAAAGACCTCCTGCAGAGACCCCATCACCGCAGTAAGATCAGGCTGATTGGACGATCATCTTCACACCGTGGCGCGTGCGGAGTGTTATTTGCGGGAGCGTCTCGATCCTTTGGTCGGGTACTAGACTGAAGCGCCAACGTTGCGCAATGGTCGCAAGCACAAGGACACCTTCCATCCAGGCGAATCGCTCGCCAATGCAGACTCTGGGTCCTCCGCCGAAAGGAAAGTAGGCGAACTTTGGGCGGTCTTCTTTGGCTTCTGCGGTGAAGCGTTCAGGGACGAACTTCTCGGGATCGGGATAGTAACGAGGATTGCGGTGCATGACGTATGGACTCATTAGGCAGATAGCATCTTTCGGCACCGCGTAGTTGTAGATGCGCGTGTCGCGCCGCACCATGCGGCCGACGGCCCAGGCCGGAGGATACAGACGCAGGGACTCGGCTAGAATCATCTCGGTATAACGGAGGTTAGGGAGGTCTTCGTAAGTTGCTGGTCTTTCACCGAGCACTTCGCGTATCTCCGTTCGCATCCTCTCCTCCACTTCGGGCGATTGCGAAAGAAGATACCAGGTCCACGTGAGCGCAGTCGCGGTGGTTTCATGTCCCGCGAGAAATAGTGTCAAGGCTTCGTCGCGCACCTGCTTGTCCGACATTCCGCCTGACCCTTCGTCGTCAACGGCCAGGAGCAACATGGATAGAAGATCTCCATTGTCCACCTTAGAGGCTCGACGGTCGGCGATCATCCTGTAGATGGTCCGGTCGAGGAAGGCCTGTGCTCGTTTAGCCTTACGGAGTTTGGGCAGGGGCAGGTGTTGAATGAGGCTGGAATACGGTAACGTCATCACGCCGAACGTGCCGAGCACATCCGTTAAAGCCTGACCTATGTCGCTGGCTTCATTTTCGACGTCTTTGCTGAAGAGCGTCTGACCGACGACGGCCAGGGTGATCCGCATCATTTCCGCGGCCACGTCTCTTGTTTCGCCCGGCTTCCAGCGGTCGGCTCCGGCGCTTGCGCATGAAACCATTGTAGAGGCGTAGGACACGAGACGATCGCGATAGAACGCAGGTTGCACGAGTCGCCGTTGACGGAGATGATGATCGCCCTCGCTCGTAAGCAGTCCTTCGCCGAGGAGTACCTTTGCGCGCTGGAGAATCCGGCTCTTCGTGTAATTGCGAGAGTTCGTTACGAGTACGTCCTGGACGAAATCCGGGCGGTTCAACAGATACATGTGAAGGCCGCCGAGCTTGAAATAGACGATGTCGCCATAGTCGCGCGCCAGCTTCAGAAGGAATTCCGCCGGCTGCCGGCGGAATTCGGGATATGAGCCGACGATGGGACGTCCCGGAGGTCCAGGCGGCCGACCAAGAGGCATAGCATTCATCCTGGAGCTATGTTGTTGGGGCCGACCCACGTGTCACGAACTAGCGTAACGATGGCCTGGGCTTCTGCGGAGCGTCCTTCCCCGACGGGTCCGACCTTTTCACAGGTCTTGAACTTCACGGAGAGCTGATCTGTAGCGATACCGGTGGTCTGCGCGAGACGTTCACGGATGCTGTCTCGATAATCTTTGAGCTTAGGACGTTCGAGGATCACTGTGGAATCGATGTTCGCGATGTTGTAGCCCTTGGCGCGCGCCAGTTCACATGCGTGTTTCAGAAACTGCAGGCTGTCGGCGCCTTTCCATCGAGCATCGGTGTCGGGAAAATGCATGCCGATATCGCCAAGCGCAGCCGCTCCGAGGATTGCATCGGTGATTGCGTGCGATAGAACATCTGCGTCGGAATGGCCTTCGAGTCCAAACTCAGCTTCGATTGGCACCCCGCCGAGAATCAAGGCTCGTCCCGGCGCAATTCGATGATTGTCCCAACCGAGACCAGTACGGAACTCCACTTAGGAAGCCTTACGTTCGGCGATCTCCAGTGTGTGAAACAAGCGCGCCAATTCCATGTCTGTGGGTCGCGTAATTTTAATGTTGCGGTCGCTACCGGCTACCACGCTTACTTCTACCTGCTCGAGTCGTTCGACCAGGCTCGATTCATCGGTGCCGGTGAACCCATCTTCTCGCGCCTTTTGAAAGGCATCGCGCAGGAGGTTGTAGCGGAAGACTTGTGGGGTCTGCGTAAGAATGAGTCGTTCCCGGGTTAGTGTTTGTCGAATTTTGTTGAGATGAACGAGCTTCACCGTATCAACGGGGACTATTCCAACGATCGCGGCGCCCGTGTTGTGGGCTTCGACGATAACGCGTTCGATGGTGGCCGAATCGACAAAAGGCCTGACGGCATCGTGCACGGCGACAAGGTCTGTATCTTCCGAGATGGTTGCGAGCGCATTCTCTACCGATTGCTGCCGCGATTCGCCGCCCTCCACCAAGCGGACGGTTTTCTGTTGCGATTCCGACTTGAGCGCGTCGGCCGCCCATTGTAAATCTTCGGGGCGAATGGCAACGACAATTTCCGTGACCAAGGGACTCGCGACAAACTTCCGTACGGTGTGGACGAGGATCGGAAGGCTGTCCAGAAGCATGAACTGTTTGCGGCTGGTGCCTGCCTTTTCGGGCTGCGAACGACCCATGCGCGTGCCGAGTCCGGCGGCAGGAAGAATGACAGAAACTTTCATGACCGGAACTCCAGTCTAGCGCAAGGAACAGAACGGTCTTACGGCTGTGGAGCAACGACGCTGGTTTCGCGTTTGCGTTCGTCGCTGTGCGGCTTCTCGTAGACGGTGTGGAGTCGATCATCAAAGCGGCCGAAGATCATTTTGCCGGCGGTGGTCTGGAGGACGCTGGTCACGGAGATATCGATCGTCTTCGAGATCAACCGGCGGGCGTTATCCACGACGACCATGGTGCCGTCATCGAGATACGCGACTCCCTGGTTGTATTCCTTGCCCTCTTTGAGAACGAAGACGCGCATGATTTCCCCAGGAAGCACGATTGGCTTCAGGGCGTTAGCGAGTTCATTGATATTCAGAACCGTGACGCCGTGGAGTTGTGCAACCTTATTCAGATTGAAATCGTTGGTCATCACTTTGCACTTGTGTACTTTGCCTAGTTCGACCAGCTTCATGTCAACTTCGCGGACATGGGGGAAATCTTCTTCCAGAATCTTGACATCAATCTGCGGCATCTTCTGGAGACGCTGAAGGACATCCAAGCCTCTCCGGCCGCGGTTCCGTTTGAGGGAATCTGCCGAATCCGCGACGAGTTGTAATTCTCGCAGTACGAATTGCGGAATTGCTAATCCTCCGTCAATGAAACCTGTTTCGGCGATATCGGCAATTCTGCCGTCGATGATGACGCTGGTGTCGAGGATATGAAAGGTAGACTTAACGGCTTGGGAGACTGTCGCTGGGGCGCCGGCGAACGCGATATTCCACGAAAGGGCTCGGGTGGCTCCCAAGGATAATCCCAGATATCCGCCTACGATTAGGAGCGCGACCTGAA
>DASQLD010000155.1:0-5675 GCA_035630195.1 Bryobacteraceae bacterium | reverse complement strand
TTCATGTACCAGATCTGGTGAGTCGCCCACCATCCGGGTGTCACCCTCACTACGGTCCCGCCGGGGTATTCCACCTGAATGCCGCCTTCGGCTATAGTGCGCATGATTTTGCCGCCTGAAGGCAGCAGAACTTCGCGTCGCGAGAGATCAATCAGCTTGCCGTCCAACCGGAGTATCAGGCGCCTTTGAGCATTGACATCGCCACTGCTTGTGCCGACAGCCATCTCCGGCTGATACGAGACCCGATGTGGACCAACACGCAGCGCCGCGGCTGTATTCACACTCACGCAGGAGGACAAGCCTGTGTGTGGATTCGGCCCAAGAGGTACTGCTGTCGTCACCGCTGACTGGCGGGCCTGGATCTCTAAATCTTCATCCCGCAGAAGAATGAACTCGCCCGCGCTCTGAAAGTCGTAATTGATGCCATTGACGGTCTTAATATGCGGATCGCCTTCGGTAGACGGACGGCCCCCGATGATCCACCGGCGAATCGTTTCTATGTCAACTTTGCTCAATGGCGGACCGCCACATGGCATTAGACCGTTGGGGCAGTTTTCGTTAGTACCCACGGGGTCAAACGGTACTGCCAACGTTCCGTTGTTAGTAATCCGCTGGTAGAGATAACTGTTCGATACATCTGTGCCTACCGGGGCGCTAGTAAGGGTCATTGCTTTTGCATGTGAACGTGTTAAACGGCGACCCGAGGCAGGTGGGTTCTCGTCTTCAGACAAATCGAGCGACGTGCCGTAGGTAGAGTAAGGCGGATATCCAAGACCCCCGTGGCACTCAATACAGCCCTTATTGAAGATCCGTTGTACGTCAGTGTACTTTGGGACGGCGTCAGCCGCCGGTAGTGCTGTCAGCATGGTATTCACCATCGGCATCACGGTTGAACATACGGTCTCCGGCAGAGCCGACAGGCTGATACCGAGGCTGGTCTTTAGTTCGTTCGCGAAAGTGTTCGTATAAGCGCCGAAAACGTCGGCAAACGTGTAGGAACGGGAACGCCCGCGCACACCCATTGACCATTTGTCCACGGAAACGCCCAGCGGTTCCAGGAAGTAGCGAAAGAGCGATACTTGATCCGTATTCGCCGGGATCTCGCGGTCGACAAAGATGCCACCCATTACCGTCTGGTCTGGACTGCCAATGTCGGCGATTCGGCGAAACACTTCCTGACGTAAACGATCAAGTCCGGCGCCTGTGCCGGCGGTCGTCGAAGCGCCGAACTGTTGTATCAACCCATTGATGATGGTCGGCGGCGCAGTGTAGGGATCGATAGCGCGATCGAGGTTGATCTTCTGTATGTCAGCCTTGCGGCGGGGAAGATTCCACGAGCGGCGCCTCGTGTCGTCATAGAGCTGATCAAAGCTCGTGATACCGTGCCGCGCATCGAAGAACGTAAGGCTGCCACTGAATCCTGGCCCCATCGCGGTGCTCACTGTTTGGGTAGCACCGACATCCGATCCACCAGCAACAGTAATGCACCGCTGAGTTATGGCGAGCGCAACCGCGCGAACATCGATCGGAACGCTGCCCGTCGCGAAACGATGAGTGATGAGTTCATCGGCGATACGCTGCGGGTTGAGGGTGCCATCGGCCCCTCCAAGCAGATCGAAAAGCTGCACGCCTCGCCCTTCGTCACTTGTCGGAAATACCGAGTCATGCAGCGTCAGGAAAGTCCCGCCGCGAGGCACAGTCGTGGCCGTTCCAGTACCCACACTGCCGTCGAACGAGTAATTAGTTGTGATCGAGGCGCCAGATCCTGCCGGAGAAGGTTCTGTGAGCACTGGCGCCGATGCATCGAAACCGAAGTTGATGTGCCCGTCATTTGCGCCGCCCGTTGTCGTCCGGGTAATCGCATGCGCTGGCGGAACGCCTGAAGGCTGTAATTCCAATTGCTCGATGACGGCGCGCGCGAGAGGATTCATCCTCCATGTCCACAGATTGAGCAGTCTGCGAAAGGCAGCCGCTTCCGCCGATCCCTGATAAATCCGATCCCGGTTAAACGGCAACATACCACCCCAGCTGTCATAGGTGTCCCAGTTCGGCTTGTTCTTCCACTTGACAGTTCGCGGCGGAACGCCGTCGGTACCAGGTGTAGTTCCCCTGTTAAGCACGTTGCGCGTCGAGTGACACGCGAAACATTTGCTGTCATCAACCGATACGCCTCTTGCTCGTGCAGGAATCTGATACACGGGCGGACTCGTCCCCGGTAGCGGATTCATAGGGCCGATGGCTTCCAGCACGATTTCGTGAAAACGAAAGTTCTTTTGTGTCGCGTCCCACTGCATGTATTCGATCGCGTTCGGATGAGAACCGGGATACGAACTGTGCGGCGTCATGCCAATGGTGAACACGCGTTCCGCGTTGTTGCTCGGCAACAGAAGGCGTGGCGATTCGGCGGTACCGGTCTGAAGACTTTCCGATCGCGACATGAGAATCCAGTTCTGTTTGAAATCTTGCGGCAGTGCTCTGAGAAAACGCGCGGCCGTATTGACTACAGGATAGGTGGTCAAATAGGCGCTAATTCCAGTGGGTGTGAGATCGGTCAATAGTGGAATAGCTGCGGTAAGTGCGAAGTCGGCTCGCACGGATCGAGCTGCGTTCATGTTGAGCGTGCACGTCGCTGTCGTGCCCGCCGCTGCACAATCGCCTCCCCATCCTAAAAAGGCTGACCCCGGATCTACGGCTGCCGTCAGCACAACGGCTACGGAGCCATACGTTTCATTGCAGTCTGCGCCACAGTTAATGCCGGTACCGGTAACTGCGCCGGATCCCAAGCCGGTTGTCATAACGCGCAATGCATCCGCTTGTGCTGGTGCAGACGCGTGCAAGAACGTAATAACCAAGGAAACAGCGGCAATCAAATGTCGAGGCATAATTTTACTCCTGCTTATCGGCTCAACACCCAGTCCACAAGTTGCGCAATGAGAGATTCCGGAAGAAGCGCCGAGTGTGGGGGCATCAGAACGCCACCCGTGACGTCGGTCCAGTTGCCTTTGCCGCCGTTCTTGACCTTGTTCCGGAGTGTCTCCTGGGCGCGTGGAGCATTCTTGTACCGCGTGGCAATGTCACGGAACGAGGGCCCAATCACCTTCTTATCGACGGAGTGGCATTTGAAGCACCCGCTTTGCTCCGCAACCACCTTGATATCCCCGGCCTTCTTGGGCGACTGATCGTCGGGACCCCAAGCGCCACACAGCGTAACCGCAGCAACGCCAGCCACAAAAGCCGCAAGGATTCGACGTTCCATTGCTGATTCTCCTGGAAATGTTGGTTTCAAACGGCTGCTCCCGTCTGTTATAGCGACGAATCTAGAAAGAACCCGCCAATGAGCACCCGGTAATTTTCGTCTGCGAATTTCTCCCGCAACCCGCGCTTCCCCTTATAGAAGGACACGCTGCTCCGGCAGCACAGTCCCTAGTTCTAACGAAATTTGGAGGAATTCCATGTACAAGAGCCTCATGACACAGGGCCTGCCGGACATCTCCGTCGAGCCGCAAGTCCCTACCAAGAACGGTTGCAGCGGAGCCATTCACATCGAACAGTGTGGTGACGTCCACATCCATACCTGCGGTCCGCCCAGAGATTGTCCCTGCACCACTCCTGACCAACAAACCGGCGCCTGCATTCCCGTCGTTGCCGGAGCCAAACACAAGCTGGGCCGCAAGATGAAGATGAGTCAACTGGCGCAGAGTGTCCGGGTTCCAAGCGCTATCGCGGCAGCCACTCTGCATATGGCTCGCCGATTTGTGGGTGGCAAATCCCCTGCCAACGCGCTCGAAATCGCCGCGTTCCCTGTGCTCGAGCGCATCTCGCGTGACATGCTGTCCTGCACGGTAGATGCCTTCGACGCCCTTCCAACGCAGCAGCGCACGCGATTGTTCGCCGAATCGCTAATTCTCGACACTGACGAACCGATCACAGAATCGATTCTCGTGGCTGCGCTTGGTCAGGAGATTAAAGAGCGCGCCGCGTTTCAGGTCTTCGGTGATCCAAAAGCGGCAGAACAGGAGCGGCCCGGAAAGATTCGTGTATTCCCACCTTCCGGAGAGATCCCACCCAACCAAGTCCGCATCTGCCGCATCAACGGCATACGGACAGCGAACTTCGTTCCGCTTCCGCCCATCGGTGAGTTTCTGCCTAGCGAGTTTCATCAGGATTGTGCGCCTGTGATCATCAACGGTCAACCACAGGTGGTTTGTCAGGTGAGAGCCAACAACTGTCCCGGCAATATGATCCACAACACCGCCTGTGCGCGCGTACTGGAGGTCTTCGCGGGTGACAGTATGACCCTGCAAGGCGTCAATTATTTCAGTACCGACACGAAGGTCCGAATCACGAACAGAGATACGGGCCAAACGATAAGAGATATCGATGCGCACGTGTGGGGGGATATCGATACACCGGTCACCGAGGAGGTGAACGGACAATCCGTTCTCATCAACGATTGCCGCGTACAGGACCGTCTGACATTCGTAGTGCCGCAAGATCTGGTCCCCGGTACCTATCAAATCCAAGTATTCGTACCGAACATCACTGGAATGCCGGTATTTGGCGACTTTCTTAACTCTGATGGCGAGTTCATTCAGGTAGTAACACCGCCTACTGCCCGCTTCCAGATCGTGACCGACAAGATCTTCGCGCGTCGCGAAACGTCGCCTGCTTCATTCGGGTCGGACGAAGTCCGGCTTCATGCGCTTGCCTTCCCGTTATTCGCCGATGGAACGTTCGGAGATCCACAGGAAGAGAAGTTCAAGGACATTCGCGACGTCGACTTCGATTCAGGAACTTCACGCGATATAACCCGGCTTGTCTTCACTCACAACCAGCCGATCATCGGAATGGCGCTTACCGTCGCCGGCTTCGAAATCGACAGCGAACAGGCGTTCAATCAACTCATCACGTCGCGGATGGACTTTTTTGTTGAGTTGATCAAGCAGCAGGCGAAGTTCATAGGAGCCGGCGTAGGCGCGGCGGGTGGAGTTTCTGCGTTGACAAAGCTCGGAGCGGTAGCGGCATGGGTCGCCGGAATCGCTTTGGCCGTCACACTCGCTATTGACGTGATCGTTGCCCTGTGGGCGCCGGCTGATCCGATCATACGGGACTCATTCGGGTTCTCGGTCATCGACCTTGACCGCCTGACCAGCGCAACGTTCCCTGCGCCACCTCCATTCTCGTTTCAGAGTGAGGGCGAAGGCGGCATCTCCGTCAACGTCAACAAAACCATTCCCCCCGAGAAATTACCGCTGCAGTACCGCGAAACCCGCGAATATGTAAGCGAAACAGAGGACAGCCGCTACGAGATAACGTATCGCTTCAACCGCATCGCATAGGTACGGCGACGCTACAGCACACGAAAAGGAGATTAACAAATGAATACGCATGCAACCTCTGTGCACACAAAGAACGCACATTCACAAATTGCGCCGTTAGTAAACCCCACTCGCTTACCGGGCAGAATCGCGGTCTTTCTCTACGGCCTAGTGGCCTACGTAGTTTTCTTGGGCGTCTTTCTTTACGCCATCGGATTTATTGGCAACTTCGGCGTACCGAAGTCTCTCGACTCCCCCGGACTAGGGTCATGGAGCGAAGCCCTGCTCATCGACTTCGGCCTGCTCACCGTTTTCGCGCTGCAACACAGCGTCATGGCGCGGCCGGCCTTCAAGCGC
>DASQLD010000154.1:0-8271 GCA_035630195.1 Bryobacteraceae bacterium | reverse complement strand
CAATCTTTCGATTCGCCCGTAGGCGCGACGTCGTATGACTCACCGCAGGCTAACAGCCGGGATTTCACCAATAATCACAATAATCGGTCGAAATTCCGCATGGTACTAGGAAGAAAATTCACAGTGGGCTATGATGTGGTCGCGAGCACGCTGTGAAACGACAAATCACAACAAACGGCATGGAACTTGCGGTCCGCAAATCCGCCGTGTCGAAAAGTTACGAATTCTGGTCCGTGGAGGGGAAGCCGGTGTCGATTCACCTGCGGGCTTCTGTCGCGGGGCAGATTCGTAAGCTGGCCAATATTTCATCTGGTAATCCGCCGGTCGAAAATGGCGGAATACTTTGGGGACGCATCCGGGACACGGGCGAAGGCTACTACCTGATTTCGATTGAAGAAATCGACACAGTTTCCTGCGATCATGAGCGGGGTGAGGGGTGGGCGCTCTCGGAAAACGATCGCCGCCAGTTAGGCAAGCGTCTGCAGCAAAAACGCGGTGATTTGCAGCCAGTGGGCTATTGGAGATCGCACCGGCGTCTTGGTCTCTATCTCGACAAACGCGATCTTGACTTGATGGAAGCATTCTTTCCGCAGCCATGGTCGGTAGTTCTCTGCGTCCGGCCACCGGCGACCGCCGGTTACTTTATATGGGAGAACGGGGATATTCGCAGGACCAGCAGCTACCGGGAATTCGAACTTCCCGATGCCGTGCAGCTTGCGGTAGCCCCTTCCCCGCCACGTTACGTTAACTGGCGGAAATGGGCCGCCACTGCTGCTGTAGCAGCGGCTCTCATTACAACGCCATTTCTACTTAAATCAACCGATCCGAGTACGCCGTTCAATCAGCTATCGATGCGGGCGCATACCAGGCCGGGAGTGGTTCGCTTGAGCTGGGATACGCGAAGTAATCTACTGCGCGACGCGACCGGAGCGGTCGTCTGGATCGCTGACGGACCCGAGGAGAGTAAGCTGGAACTCACGCGCGAACAGGTACGCGCCGGCTCGCTGGAGTACATACCGTTCGCGCCGAATGTGAATTTTCGGATGCAAGTTGGTCAATTCATGGAGTCTCTGAGCGTGGAAGCTGCACTGCTTCCTGGCAAGACAACGGATTCGCCGCCCGTGGTCGTCGCATCCGCTCGCAACCAGTCCGGTTCGCTAGAGGCTCCTCGAGTGCGCCGGGCTCGAACGGCGACCCGCAAGCTTGATCCACCCCGCCCCGTGCGGGTAAATTCCGATCAACCAATGTCAAAGAGGCTTGAGGACGTTCCCGCCCCGCCACAGGTGGCAATGGCTCCCGCGAGATTTGAGCGGCCTCCGCTTCCCCAGCAACCCATCAATGTTCCTAAGGTCTCCGCGACGGTAGAGAAGCCCGGCTCGTCGCCGCTCAAGAAAGTATTTGGATGGATGATACCTGGCCGCAAGAAAGACTTTGTTCCAGCCAAACCTGTGCGGCAAGTCCAACCTCACGTCGCCTGGGATGAACCAACGTCAGTGGCTGTGCGCGTTGAGATCGATCAGAAGGGCGTTGTTCGCGATGCCGATCTGCTAACGAAACGTATCGACGGCCATCTGGGTCGGTCTGCTGTGGAAGCTGCAAAGCGATGGCGTTTCGAACCTGCCCGTCAGGAGGATCGTCCTGTTGAAAGCAGCATGGTCGTCAAGTTCCTGTTCGGCGGAAGCAAGAATTAAAAGCTGCCAGTAGTCCCATCTGCCGGTCACCGCAGATCAATTCCGGTTTGAATATAATAACTGCCATCGGGTTAGTATCAACACTGCAGAAAGTTCAGGAGGTGGGTTGTGGCTTCAAGAAACCTTACCGTTTCTATTCTGTTGCTATGTAGCGCGGTAGGTATGGACAAGATCGTGGGACGATAACCGGACAAGTGACGGCGAAGGTGACGCTGATGAACCCAAAGGGAAGTCGTAAACGTAGCCGAGCGTGGAGACATGGGGACGATTGATGTCACTGATCACTTTCTCGGTCGCCTGGATGCGATCGTCGGCAACTGGAATGTCTCGGGCGTTCACCGCTACCTGAGCGGTGTCGCCATGGCTATAAGCGGTAGCAGCCAAACTCTGGCTAATGGTGGTTTGGCACGTTGCAGCTTTGTCGCCGGTCAGTCACTTACTAATCCCAACTGGGATCCGACGGACCCGCTCAGCCCCTATTTGAACAGAGCCGCTTTCGTTCAGCCGGCCAACTTCACGTACGGCGATGTTCCGACTCGGGTTGCGCAGTTATTGCAACCGAATCAGTTAGGTGAAGATCTTGCCGCGAGCAAGAATTTCCATTTTCAATGTGGGCAACCGTCACTTACTGGGGGGCTTGCAAACAGCCATCAATAATTCGAACTTCGGAACCTTTGCGAACCCGCAGTCGAATTTGCCACGCAATCTGCAGTTCAGTCTGCGTGTGAGCTTCTAAAAACGTGCGCTACTTACTTCCCACAACAATTGCCATTACCGCCATCGCGCTTGGGGAAGACTATTTCCCCAAGCCGGATAGCGCCGGAGGTTGGCGCGCCTTGAAGGATGCCGCAGCGGTCAAGAAGACTGCCGGCATGGATCTGAAGAAGCTCGACCAAGCGTTCGAGTACGCGTCTCGCAGTAGTCAGCATGGCGGCCTGGTTGTCGTGCGCCATGGCTGGCTGGTTTACGAGCGTTACTACGGCCGCGGGAACCGGGAAGCGATCCCAGCCACTGCGTCCGTGGGCAAGGTCTATACGAGCATTGCCTCGGGTATCATGCTAGCGGACAAGAAAGCCCAGATCCCGGAAGGTCTCGATACGAAGGTGTTCAACGACAAGTATCTACCGGAAGCTATGCCTTTAGATGACCCTGCGAAGGCAGACATCACGTTGGGGCAGTTGCTTTCTATGTCGGCGGGCCTGCACGGCGAAGGCAGCAACCCTGGGTTTATCGACGGTGTCCCGTCCGTCAAACTGACTCCTGTGCCGCGTCCGGCCACACCGCTAGGTCAGGATCTCGCAGCTTTGCGCACGCCTCTCTGGACGAAGCTCGGTGGCGGCTACTCTTACGCTTCGGCCTCGCCTCACGTGGCATCGATCGTCCTGCGCAACCTCACGGGCATGGAGATGCATGAGTATATCGATCAGCGTCTTGCTAAGCCGCTTGGCTGGGGACAGTGGGCGTGGGCCATGCGCCGTGGTGACAACGTCCTGCCCCACACTCCCGGCGGGGGCGACATTGCGTTACGTTCCACCGATCACTTGCGTTTTTTATACGCGATTTTGAAAAAAGGCCGTTGGGGCAAGGAGCAGGTGATTCCAGCGGACTATGTCGAATTATGCGGCAAGCCCACCAAATGGAACATCCATTCTCCTATGAGTCTTATGTGGGAGAACAATGCGGATGGCCATGTGGTCGGCGCTCCCAAAGACGCGTTCTTCAAGTCCGGCGGCGGTGGTCACGGAGTGATTGTCGTCCCGTCGCTCGATATGGTGATTTATAAGATGTCTGGCGACGATAGCCAGTACAATCCCGCGCGCACAGGCCTGAAGCAAGACTACGCATACGACGGCTCCCGCGATAGCTGGAAACCCGCTCCACGCAGCCAATTTAGCGATGGACCCATCGGTACAGATGACGGGGTGCGGCGCGTCCTCGAGATGGTGGCTGCCGCTGTTATCGAGTAGTTTTATGATGAAGTTAGGTATGCGGTTTCATCGTAGGCACTCGTAATTTGCCTGGCAGGCATTAGCGTTTTTGCCTACGGTGCCGATTCGGGAAAGAAGCCGGTCACAGCTTCTCTAAAGAAGAGTATGGCAGCGAAGCCGGACCCTCACGCCGGTAAGCCCAAAATGCCTGTAGTGCCATCGATGGCAAATCGCCCTAAGCTTTGGTCATTGCAGCCGCTTACACGTCCTCCGGTACCGCCTGCGCCTGCTGACAGCTCGAATCCGATCGATGCCTTTGTTCAGGCCCTGTATACAGCCAAGAAAGTGGTTCCGGTCGGACCCGCCGACCAGCGCACGCTGCTGCGCCGTGTCTACATGGATCTCATCGGGATCCCACCGACCGTAGAAGAGCAGGATGCTTACCTCAACGACAAATCGCCCGACGCGTATGAGAAGCTGATCGATCGTCTTCTTGCTAGCGAACAGTATAGCGTTCGTTACGGCCGCCACTGGCTGGATGTCCTGCGCTATGCCGATGCGGAAGAACGCATGTACGCCGCGCCCGGCATCCACTACTGGCGGGACTGGGTGATTAACGCGATTAACAGTGATGTTCCCTACGACCAGTTCGTCCGAGCACAGCTAACGGGTTATCGAACGACGGAACGCACGACCATGGCCGCGGTTGGCCGCCGCTCGCCTTTGGAGCGCCGTCCCGATGATCTTTTCGCTCTCGGCTTTCTCGCCCGCGGCGCAGTCAACCGCGACAGCAAGGACCTGGGCGAACTTCAGATCTCCGCAGTCGAAACCGTTTCCACGGCGTTTATGGGTATGACCGTCGGGTGCGCCAAATGCCACGATCACATGTTCGATCCGATCACGCAGAAAGATTTTTACGCCATGAAGGCGCTGTTCGATCCGCTCGTGATCAAGAAGCAGACGATGGCTACACCAGCCGAACTGATCGTATATGGCAAGCAGCTCGAAGAGTACGACAAGCTTCGGATCGCCGCCGAAGAGCCGGTAACTGCGTTGACTGAGCCCTACCGCGCCAAGCTCTATGCCGATCGTGTGGCTATGCTACCGCCCGACGTAGAGACCATCATCAATAAGCCCGAGAAACAGCGCTCGGCGGCAGAGCAAAAGATCGCAGACGACTACTTTCCTGTCCTTCGTATCGACTCCGACAAGATCGAAGAGGTTATGTCGGAAGCTGACAAAAAGACCTACAAGGAACTGCGCGCCAAGCTGAATCAGATTACGGGCGCGAAGCGCCGCAGTATGGTCAAGGACCTTCCGGCATTTTGGACGGTGGAAGTCGATCGTGCTTTGGAACGCGAGAAAAGCTACATCCTGACTAGTGGTGATCCGGAACGTCCGGAGAAGGATCATCCGGTCGAGCCGGGGTGGCCATTCTACAGTGGCGAGGTAGATTTGCGCGAGGGCCGAGTCGAAGCTTTCTCCGACTGGCTTACGGCCAAGGACAATCCATTGTTTGCTCGCGTTGCGGTGAATCGCTTGTGGCAATGGCACTTCGGCGAAGGCCTGCAGAAGGCGCCTAGCGATTATGGAATCATGGGCGGCCGTCCCGCAAGTCAGCCGCTGCTCGATTGGCTCGCGTCTGAGTTCATTGCGCGCGGTTACAGCCAAAAGGCTATGCACAAGCTGATGATGACTTCGAACGTCTATCGGCTGGCCAGCTCCGGCGATAAAGAGCTAACGAAGAAGAACCTTCAGGCTGATCCTTCGAGCCGCTTCTTGTGGAGTTCTAGACTGCAGCGCCTCGAAGCCGAGCCTATTTGGGACTCGATTCTGACTGCTGCCGGTAATATCGACACGACGCTTGGCGGTCCGTCTTTCGATATAGAGTCCCGGGCCCGCGTCCGGGTCGCGGGGCCCCGCTGATGGCGGACACCAAGACGAATCGCCGAGGCGCATACATGGTTCGTGGCTTCTCCACGAGCCGTGAAGTTGTGCCGAACTTTCTGCAATCGTTCGACGTGGATGATGGCCGAGCGCCATGCCCTGTCCGCACGCAAACCGTCACTGCGCCACAAGGCTTATTCATGATGAATAGCCCGGAGATTGAAAAAGCCAGCGCAAATGTTCGCCGATCGGCTGAAGAAGGAAAGTGAAGGCGAGCTAAATAAGGCCGTTGACCGTGGGTATCGCATCGCGCTGAGCCGGCCGCCTTCACCGAGCGAGAAGGATGAAGCGCTCACCTATGTCGGAGCAGATCCGAATCGCCTGAAGAATCTGGCGTGGTTGATCTTCAACCTAGACGAATTTATCTACGTTCAATAGCTATGGCCGATCAGAATCTTTATTCGTGTGGCTTGATCTCGCGCCGCCACATGTTCCAGCAATCCATCGGCGCCCTTCTTGGTGGAGCGGTCGGCGCACTTTGGGCCGAAGACGGCAAGCTCGACGCGCGTCTGCCAGGTGACAAAAAAGCCGATGCGGTTATCTTTCTTTTCATGTGTGGTGGTGTTAGCCACATCGATACATTTGATCCGAAGGGCAACACGCACGCCGGCAAATTGATCGACGCCATCGGGTTCGGCGACAACGTAGCGGAGATGAAGCGGCCGGTTATTCCCTGCTTGCGTACCTTCAAGAATTACGGCCAATCCGGCATCCCCGTATCCGACTGGTTCCCGCATGTTGGTGGGGTCATCGACGACATCGCCATTGTCCGATCCATTTGGTGTCAGGAAGGCAATCACTTCCCTGCGGTCATCGAAACACAAACGGGGCATCGCGGTCGCGCCTTCGACAATCCGTCCTTCGGCAGCTGGGTTTCTTATGCGCTCGGCTTCGGCAATAAGAACCTGCCCACCTACGTGAATGTCGGCCGACCCTCCTCGCCGGTACAGTTAACGGGCGGCTACCTGGGCGCCACCTACGCCGCCACTCCATTCCAAGCCGGTCCCGTACCCATCCCGAACCTGAAGCCGCCAGCCAGCAGCAATGCTGTCGAGCGCGACCAGCAAATGCAAGCGCTGACTCGCTTGAATCGCGAATTTCGTGAGCGCCATGAGCTGAACACCAACATTGCTGCCCGCAGTGATTCTTATGAGCTTGCGGCTCGTATGCAGCTCAGCGCGCCCGGCGTCGTTGATCTCTCGAAGAACCGCAGCACATTCTCGATCTTTACGGCGTCGGTGAGAAGCCGACCGATGATTTCGGCCGGCAGTTGTTAATGGCGCGGCGTCTAGTCGAGAATGGCGTCCGATTTGTCCAGATCTGCCACGCTGGCGGCGGCAACGGCAGTTGGGATGCCCATGGCGACATGAAGACGCATGAGCCGCTGTGCCGGGCCGTAGACAAACCGATCGCTGGTCTAATCACGGATCTGAAGCAGCGCGGAATGTTGCAACGGACTCTGGTCGTCTTTACGAGCGAGTTTGGCCGCAGCCCATGGTCGCAGAATACGACCGGTCGGGATCGCAATCCGAAGGGCTACAGCTCGTGGTTTGCGGGCGGCGGCATCAAGGGCGGCACAGTCCACGGAGCGACCGACGAGTACGGGTACAAAGCCGTCGAGAACCCGCACTACTACAGCGACCTCCATGCGACCATCCTCAAGCAGATGGGCCTCGATCACAAAAAGATGGAATTCCGCGCCCTCGGCCGCACGTTCCGTTTGATCGAAGAAGGTCATGGCCCGATAAACGAGATTATCGGTTAGCGACGGCTGGCCGAGTCCCAGGTTCTGCCGAAAGGCTGCATCGTTCGGAGGAAGCCTCACTGCTTTTTCGAACGCCGTATCGCACCTTCTCGCTGACCCTGTTCCAGTAACACCTGACCCAATGCGTTGAACACCGGTGCTTCGGTGGGCTGCAACTTGGCGGCTGTTTCCAAGCTTTCCCTGGCATCGGGCAAGCGATTCGCACTCTGCTCCACTAAGCCCAGCAGATAGTGATAGAGCGATAGAGCCATGTGGCTGGACTAATGCTTATCGCCGCCTGGGCATACTCTCGCGCAATATCGTAGCGCTGCAGGTCGAAGTTTAAGCCGGCTAAGCGGAAGAGTAGTGTAGCGTCACCGGGCTTTGCCTCTCGCGCGAACTCGAGCCGCTTGGCGGCATTCTCGAGGTCGCCTGCCTGCAACAGTGTGCGGGCGATCCAAGCTGCTGCCTTGCGCTGCAACTCGGTGTCTCTTTTCCTTTTTCGTCAACTCAGAAAATCTTGCGAGCGCCGCCTTGCGTTCCGCCGACTTGCCAAGCCCGCCCCAGGCGCGCGCGAGTTGATAAAAAACCTGCGGTTCGTTCTCGCCCCCAAGCTTTGACGCCTGTTTCCAACTCAACCCTCGCCTCCTCGAATTGCCCTGAGCGATTCAGCGCAGAGCCAAGCAGGAAGTGCCCTTCATAAGCTCGCGGCTGTAACTGCGTAGCCTTACGCAGCAGCGGCATTGCGGCGGTACCATCGCCCGTGCGCGCCAGTAAATTTCCTAATCCGGCCAGAGCGGGGAAGTGGTGTGGCTGCAATTCCAATGCCCGTCGGAACTCCTTCTCTGCGCCTTCCCGATTACTGCTTGTCGCATACGTCGCCGCCAACTCCGCATGGGAATCCGACGAGTTTGGAGTTTCCAACACCAATGTTTCCAGAGGCGGCAGCGCTTTGTTATGG
>DASQLD010000153.1:0-6272 GCA_035630195.1 Bryobacteraceae bacterium | reverse complement strand
CCGTCGGACTCGCGATCCTGGGTGATTCGATCGTTGGCGCGGTCTATCAGTTCGGCGCATTCACAGCCTCAGACACGCACCAGACCGGTCGTGCACTTGCTTGTTACGCCGTCGGACTCGCCGGATACTCGGCAGCGAAAGTCCTGAATCCAGCCTTTTATGCCCTTCATGATGCGCGCACTCCCATGATCATCAGCTTTGGGTCGATCGCCGTGAACTTCATAACTGCCAGTGCAATGGTCAAAGTCGCCGGATTTGGACACGAGGGACTGGCGTTGTCCACCTCGGCCGTGGCGATTTTCAGTTCCGTCGCGCTCTTTACGGTGATGCGAAAACGCGTCAACGGCATCTATGGCCGAAACTTATGGCGTACGTTCGTCCGTGTATCGGCGGCCTCTGCGGTGATGGGAGGCGGAATCTGGATGAGCAGCTATTACATTATTTCCAAGCTTGGGACTTCGAAACTGGCCCGTCTGGTTGACCTTGCCATATCGATCCCACTCGGCGTATTTTTTCTGTACACTACTTGCCGGGCACTTGGAATTACGGAACTCGATACTGCCTTTCGGGGCATCACCGGAACGCTTCAGCGGAAACTCCCTTTCCTGCGTGCTAGAATTTCGAAGCAATGACGCCGGAATTACAGGCCGTCCTAAAACTACAAACTCTCGACTCGCGAGCCGCCGCTCTTCAAAAGGAAATCGAATCGCTACCGAAACAGGTAGCCGAGATCGAAAGGAAGCTTGAAGCGCACACGCGGAAGCTGGAAGTCGACCGGAATGTAGTGGCCACCAACCAAAAAGAACGCAAAACCAAAGAAGACGATATTAAGGTCCACGAGCAAAAGATCTCGAAGCTTCGCGATCAAATGCTTCAAGCCAAAAACAACGAACAATATCGAGCCTTCCAGAATGAAATTACATACTGTGAAGTAGAGATCCGCAAGGCTGAGGACCGCATTCTCGAGTTGATGGGAGAAGCCGAGCCTCTCGAGAAAAACGTAAAAACCGCGGAAGCAGCTCTCAAAGAGGAGAAGGCTAAGGTCGAAGAGGAAAAGGAGCGCGCGCGAAAGCGATCGGCTGAGGATAAGGCGTTCTTAGATCAGGCGATCGAGGAACGCAAGGCGGTTTCCTCCACAATTCCGCCGCAAACCCTCGCCCACTACGAACGAATCCGCAAACGCTGGCGTGGAACAGCGATCGCGGATGCTACCGACGGCCGCTGCTCAGCTTGCCAGATGAAGCTTCGGCCCCAATACTTTCAGGAATTACGCCGCGGAGATAAGCTATATTTCTGTGAGAGTTGCGGACGGATTGTGTATTACAACCCACCCGTCAACCTGGAACACGAGTTGCACTCCAAGGTTTGAGGCGCCGAAAGTAAACGATCCGGCGGAAGAATACGTCATTATGGTGAGTATGAGACAAGTCCGTCGCCGCGACCGCCGTGGCTTTTCGCTGATCGAGTTGCTGATCGTCGTCGCGATCATCCTCATTCTGGCTGCGATTGCCGCGCCGAAGCTTAATCAGAATCGAATGCATGCCCAGGAAACCGCTGCTATCCAGGCGATCAAGACGCTACATACGGCACAAACGCAGTACTATTCGCAGTTCGGACGATACGCGACAAACCTGAACGAACTTGGACCGCCTCCTAGCGGTACGCAGACAGCCGCCGCAGCCGACTTGATTCCGGAAGATCTGACGAAGGGCAAAAAGAGCGGCTACACTTTTGCGGTTCAGGGGGGGCCCAACGGCTACCAAGTCACTGCGGTACCCGAAGTTTTCGGGAATACCGGCCGCCGAACCTTCTTTTCGGATCAGACAACCGTCATCCGTGAAAACTGGGCTGCGGAACCAGCTACAGTCACCAGCAAAGAGATCAAGTAGCTCTCAGAACGTAAAGCTGACGGTTCCAAAGATATTAAGCCACCTGTCGGTCGTTTCCCGTGGAGGGACTGCGCCCAGCGGATCCCCGGATGTATGCCCTCGATACATTCGCGTTCCCGCGCCAAACCGGAACATACGCGCTCGGTCAAACGAAACGTTCACGCCGAAGAGTCCGTAGTATCCGAAGCCATCGCGCGCCGCGCAGTAGTAGCAGGGAACTCGAAGATCCTGGTAGGGCTGGCTGACGCGCTCTGCATAGCGCATATAGACACCGCCCATTCCTCCGTAGATATGGACCCGTTCCTCCGCAAGGGGCAAAATCACTCGGCCACCGAAGGGGACAAACGTTTGAAAGTCGCGAATACGGAGATTGCCGAACTGACTCGGCTGCCAGTCGTTCACTCCCGCTGCCCCGAAGACAGTATCGAATCCAGCGTCCACCTGAAGATTGCGGTGGAACCGGAAACCGTAGTCGACTCCGACCAGCGCGCTGTCAGAGAATCGCTCCCGTAGGTCTGCTCGCGGCAGTCCTGCGCCTACCATTAGGTTAATGTTGTGACGGTTGTAATACTGCGCCGACACGGGCAAAACCAGCAACAGGGCCATCGCCAGCATTCGCATACGCGCCTTCGGACGTGGCCTGACACGGCCAAGTTTCAAGGCGTTTCGAGGTCACGCGTTACAATGAAGACGCTTCCCTTTTGCTCCCGATGGCATCATCAGTAATCAATCTCCGCGACGTCAGTCGCACCAGTCTGCCCAACGGCATTCGAGTCATCACCGAGACCGTTCCGCATGTCCGATCGGTCAGCATCGGTGTGTGGGTCGGTACCGGCGCCCGCAGAGAAACGCCAAAAAATAACGGCATCTCGCACTTCATAGAGCACATGCTCTTCAAAGGAACAGCCAATCGAACGGCTGAAGAGATCGCGCGACAGGCGGACTCGACCGGCGGCAACCTTGACGCCTACACGGCCAAGGAATTGGTCAGCTACAACATCAAAGTTCTGGACGAACATCTACCCATAGCTTTCGATTTGCTCGCCGATCTAGTATTGAATCCTCGCTTCGACGCTGCCGATATCGAGAAGGAGAAGGGTGTCATTCTCGAAGAGTTGAAGATGGAAGTGGACAACCCCGAGTACCTCGTCCACGAGACATTTTTCAGTAGTTTTTGGAAGAATCACCCGCTCGGTCGCTCGATCCTGGGAACCAAAGCGACCATCAGCAGCTTCGACGATGAAACGGTCCGCAACTACTACCAGGACGTCTATGGGTCGTCAAACCTCGTCATTACGGCTGCGGGCCATGTGACGCATAGCCAGATCGTGAAACTCGCCGCCGACTATTTTTCCGGATTGCCGGCGCGTCACGCTGTGCCGGAAGAGCCCAAGCCGAGTCCCAAAACACCGCTGATCCTCAAGAACAAGCGTTCGCTCGAACAGACGCATTTATGTATGGGCGTTCCAGCCTATCCGATCGCAGACGAGCGGCGCTACGGAACCTACCTGTTGAGCACGATCCTGGGCGGCGGCATGAGCTCGCGGCTTTTCCAGAACGTGCGCGAGAAACACGGGCTGGCGTACTCTATCTTCTCGGAACTGAACCTCTATCGCGATTCGGGCTGCCTGGCTGTGTACGCCGGTACTTCCAATGAAACGCTGAAAACCGTCGTCACGATGGTGGTGGATGAATTCCGCCAATTGTGCTCCGATACAGTTCCCGCCGATGAGCTTCGCCGGGCGAAAGATCACCTTAAGGGAAGTTTGGCGCTCAGCCTCGAATCGACTTCTGCGCGCATGTCGAACCTTGCGCGGCAGGAGTTGTTCTTCGGACGCTTCCAAAGTGTCGACGAGATGATGGAAGGCATCGAGAAAGTCACCGCCAGTGAAATTCAAACGATGGCTTGCGACTTCTTTGCCGGCAAACAGGTTGGCGTCACCGGGCTGGGTCGCGTCGCCGGTATCGAGTTGACGCCTGAAGAAGTTACCGTTTAGTCGGTTGCCGGCTTCGGATGGGGGGTGACATCGCCCTCCGTCATTCCAAGAACCCATTTTACCGCCTCGACATACATCTTGCGGATCTCCGGCATGTCGTAGACTTCCTCCCGATGCCCTAACGTCGAGTAGAAGACACGTCCTTTGCCGTAGTTCTTCACCCAAGTAACCGCAAAGTCACTGTCCGAGCGGCGCACGTTCTTGTTCTTGAGATCCAGCTTCTTCTCGTCGAGGCGCATAAGAACTCTGACCTTGTCGCGCGAGTAGTTCTTGAATTGGTAAATCTCGTCGAGTATCACCATTTCTTTCGGCAAGTGCGCCGTAGTAGGGTGATCCTTGTCCTCTACAATGATCGGCGCAAGAAAAGTGTTCCACGGGTGCATATCGAACCACCCGCCGATCATCTCGCCATACTCAGGCCATTTGTAAAAGGTGTCCGCTGCGGAGTGTACACCGATGAAGCCCTTGCCATCTTCTCGAATGAACGACACCAGAGCGGCCTTTTGCTCATCGTCCATAGGCAGTTCGCCAGTAGTGTAAAAAACGACTGCGTCGAAGGTGTCGAGGTTCTTGGCGTTCCCGCCCAGCTTCTTCTTTGTAATGAGCTGCGTATCGGTTCGGATGTACGTGTCCCAAAGGTCGGTTTCTTTCCCCCAGCGCTCAAAGGAGGCTAGAGCATGCGACACCGAATCGTGTTGGTAGCCCTTGACTTCTCCGATAGCCAGGATCTTCTTTCGTTTGACCTGTGCGCTCGCCGGAAGCGCCAACAAAAGCGCCGCCAGCAACAATCCCGTACACGTTGGTACCCGCATGCGCTTCAATGATAACGGGGCCGCGCCGACGGCGCAAGCTAAGATGATTTTGTGCGCTTCTACAACACTCTGACGCAAAACGTGGAAGAGTTTGTCCCCATGGATGGTAAGACGGTCCGCATGTACACCTGCGGGCCGACGGTCTATAACTTCGTACACATCGGCAACCTTCGGACGTTCACTTTTCAGGATGTGCTCCGCCGCTGGCTGAAAGCGCGTGGGTTCGTTTTGAATCATGTCATGAACATCACCGACGTTGAGGACAAGATCATCCGAAGCGCGATGCAGGAAGGCAAGACGCTTGCCGAGTACACCTCAGTCTACGAAGAGGCGTTTCTCGAAGACTGCGCGCAACTACGGCTCGAACGGCCGGAGAAACTCGTGCGCGCTACCGAACATGTAACCGAAATGGTGGATGCGGTCGAGAAGCTGACGGAGAAGGGTTATACGTATTCAAGCGAAGGATCGGTTTACTACCGGATCTCCAAGTTTCCCTCGTATGGGAAGCTGTCGCGCCTCGACGTGAGCGGTATGCGATCCGGCGCTCGTGTCGATGTCGATGAATACGACAAGGCGGATGCGCGGGACTTCGTCTTATGGAAGGCCAAGAAAGACAACGAACCGTCGTGGGACGCGCCTATGGGAGCGGGCCGCCCCGGCTGGCACATCGAGTGCTCCGTGATGGCAATGAAGTACCTCGGACAGACTCTCGATATTCACGCCGGCGGAATTGATCTCACGTTCCCGCATCACGAAAACGAGATTGCCCAGTCAGAAGCTCTGACCGACAAACAGTTCGCCCGATACTGGATGCATTCTGAACACTTGATCGTCGAAGGACAGAAGATGTCGAAGTCGCTTGGCAACTTCTATACGCTGCGCGATCTGCTCGTGCAGGGATACAAGCCGGAAGCGATTCGTTATCTACTCGCGTCCGTCCCCTACCGCAACAAGCTGAATTTCACGATGGACGGTCTGAAAGCGTCAGCGACATCCATCGACCGGCTGCGATCATTTCAACTCCGGCTCGATTCGGAGAAATTCGCCGCCGGCGCCAACGAGAGCATCGACCAGCGGACAGCAAACGCGTTGCATCGCTTCGATGCCAGCCTCGATGACGACCTCAACACCGCGGAGGCTCTGGCCGCGATCTTTGAGTACACCCGTGAAACGAACTCGTCGATGGATGCGGGAGACTTCAAGGGAAGTAATCTCGCGGGAGCGAAGCAGTTGTTCGCGCGTTTCGATTCTATCTTTGACGTCCTAAAGCCGTCCGTGAAGGAAGGTGGCATTACGGAAGCCGAGATCGATGCGCTGATCGCCGAACGCAATCACGCGCGGAAGGCGAAGAATTTCAAACGTTCGGACGAGATTCGCAACGAATTGCTCGATCGTGGCGTCGTGATTGAGGACACTAAGGAAGGAGTTCGCTGGAAGCGGAAATGAAGATCGAATCCAAGGCAGTCCACGTTGGAGATCGCAAAAAGCCGGGCGGCAGCATCCCTTCGGCAACACCGATATACAACGCAACTACGTTCTCTTACGAGAACACGGCGCAGCTCGATAAGGTATTC
>DASQLD010000152.1:0-3630 GCA_035630195.1 Bryobacteraceae bacterium | reverse complement strand
GAGTGCGACTACCTGAGACACCGGCCGAGGCCACCGAATTTGCGCAGGAGACGACGAAATATGACGCGCAGTACCGCGAACTGAAGAGCCGCGAGGAGGCGCTTAATCAACGGAAACTCGAGAAGGACGCGGAGCTGGCTGCATTGAGCAAGGCCGAAACGGAGGCGATCAACAAAGAGGAAGAAGAACGGCTCAAGAAAGAAGCGGGAGAGATCGAATCGCAGTTGAACGGACTGCGGAGCCGCATCAAACTGCTGGAGTATATGAAGCCAGCGCTACCCGAAGCCTTCGCGGTCGAGGACACGGAGAAGCCTTGTGATGCACACCTCACGATTCGCGGCAACGCCCATACGTTGGGTGAGTTGGTACCCCGAGGATTCGTCCAGATCGCGACGCTCAGCCACCGGCCGGTCATTCAGAAGGGCAGCGGCCGGCTGGAACTGGCGCAATGGATAGCCCACCCATCCAATCCACTTACCGCGAGAGTTTTCGTGAACCGCGTCTGGTCTCACGTATTCGGAGAGGGCCTGGTACGCAGCGTCGATAACTTCGGTATTCGAGGTGAGTCGCCGAGTCACCCGGAATTGCTGGATTACCTGGCTATAAAATTCGTGGAGCAAGGATGGTCCGTGAAGAAGCTGATCCGCGAAATGGTCTTGACGCAAACGTTTAAAATGGCGAGTTCGCCGAATAAGGCAGCAATGGATGCGGATCCGGAGAACCGCCTGCTCTGGCGTATGAATCGAAAGCGGCTATCTGGCGAAGAGATTCGCGACGGCATTCTGCAGATCAACGGACAATTGGATCCAGGGCGGGGTGGTCCTTCACTTGGTCTGGAAATTCCAGGCAATCTGCAGCCGTTCGAACCAACCTTTGTCGATGAGAAGTTGCGACTTCGGGACGAAATCAAAAATCGCCGGACCGTCTATCTCCCGGTTTTGCGTAAGAGTCAAATGGATTCGCTTGACATGCTGAACCTGTTCGGTTTCCCTGACTCGAACCAAATAAACGCTGAGCGCGCGACCACGAACGTTCCTACGCAGGCTCTCTACTTAATGAACTCGCCGTTTTATAAGGAGCAGTCGAACATACTTGCGCGACTGTTGCAGGAGCAGCACGGACTGTATGACCGTGCGCGGGTCGCGGAATTTATCTGGCGCGTATTCAACCGGCCAGCCACCGATGAAGAGGTTCGTGAAGGCCTCGACTTCGTTTACGAGATTGAGCGGATGCTGCGGAAACAAGCCAATCCACCGTCCAATCCCATCGAAGAGGCCTGGACTCGTTATTGCCAGACGTTGTTTGCTTCGAGCGAGTTCTTATTTAAGAGTTGAGGATTTATGACGTCTCCGAGAACAGAGTACAGGATTTCACGTCGTCAGTTTTTGAGCAAGGCAGGATGCGGATTCGGCTCAGTAGCGCTCGCGGCGCTCTGCGCGGAGCAGGCGGCGGCAGGCACGACGGCAAATCCCCTTGCTCCGAAACCGACACACTTTCCCGCGCGGGCTAAGCGGGTCATCTTCCTCTGGATGCAGGGCGGCCCCTCGCATGTGGACCTGTTTGAGTACAAGCCAAGACTGCAAAAGCATAGCGGCGAACCGCTACCTTTCGAACTGCCGAAGACCCGCATTCTTACCGACAGTGTTAAGAACACGCAATTAATGGGTCCGATTTCGAATCTGGTACAGCGTGGCCAGAGCGGACTCTATGTATCCGACTGGCTGCCACACCTGGCGGGAAAGGCGGATGACATCTGTCTGTTGAGCGGGATGAATACGGATAGCGAAGCGCACGCTCCAGCCGTTCGTATGCTGCACACGGGAGCAAGCGTGTTCGTCCGGCCGTCGATGGGAGCCTGGGCAACGTACGGACTCGGGACGGAGAACCAGAATCTTCCAGGCTTTGTCACAATCCGTCCGGACCTGTTTGGAGATGGTGGTAATCAGCAGCTCTACGGCAGCGCGTTTTTACCGGCAGCGTATCAGGGAACGCCTTTGGGAGAGGCGCTAAGAGGTCCGTTGGCTGCGATGCCACCGAACCCCGACATCCGATATTTGCAAGACAATTCCATTGCTCCCGCAGTACAGCGGCGACAGATCGACTTTCTGCAGACGATGAACCGCCGGCAGTTAGAAAAACTGGACGGGGATCGGGAGGTGGAAGGCCTGATTCAATCGTTTGAGCTTGCGTTCCGGATGCAGGCGGAAGCGCCGGCGGTACTCGATCTCTCAAAGGAGTCCAAGGCAACGCAGGAGCTATACGGCATTGGCGATAAGGAGACAAACGAGTTCGGACAGCAGTGTTTGCTCGCGCGGCGGTTAGTCGAGGCAGGAGTGCGTTTTGTACAGGTCACGTCGCTCGATTGGGATCACCATGGCGGTATCAAGAAAGGCTTGTTGTCGAAGTGCAAGTCCGTAGACAAGCCGATCGCCGGGCTGCTGACCGACCTGAAGGCTCGCGGGCTACTGGATGACACTCTGATCCTCTGGTCAGGAGAGTTCGGCCGCACGCCCTATCGGGAGCTGAATCCGAAGGTGAAGCAAGTGGATGGCATGGAGGGCCGCGAGCACAATCCTTACGGCTTCTCGTGCTTCATGGCCGGCGCGGGCGTGAAGCGCGGCATGCAGTACGGATCCACCGACGAATTCGGTTACCGAGCCGTCGAGGGCAGGGCGGATATTCATGATCTACACGCGACAATGCTGCATATTCTCGGCATCGATCATGAGCGTCTTACGTATCGATTCGGCGGTCGTGATTTCAGATTGACCGACGTATATGGCAATGTGATCAAGCCGATTCTGAGTTAGCTACCGGCTTTTCAAAAGCTCAACCGAAGGCCGAGCCGGAAGTACGCTCACCGAAGTGGCGTCCTGTGCTGGGTTCCGTTTGCGAAACCTAAGACGGGCGGGACTAGCCGAGTCCGTAATCATGAAGATTACCGGGTACCGGACTCGATGCGTCTTCGAGCGGTACAACATCACGGATGAGACCGACACGATGGAGGCCGGAAAGACGGCCGAAGAGTATCTGTCGCGCGAGCATTCCCGATCCGTGGCACAAACTACGTCAGAACGAAAGCGAAGCCAAACTGAATGCCTCAGACCTGCGACGCGTCAAAAGCAACAAAGCCGCCATATCAGACTGATACGGCGGCCTCAATGTGGTGCGGAGAGGGGGACTTGAACCCCCACGAGATTGCTCCCGCTAGCACCTCAAGCTATTTTCCCCACACGACCACACGTAGTTGCAGCCGCTTAGAGTCAAACCAGGGCGCAAGCGCGTCGGATCGCGCGACGTACTCGGCACAATTACGTCACAAATTCGGATTCAAATTCTGGGGGCGCGGCCCTAGTGGTGGCACGAAGGTCGAGCCCACCTATCCTCGCCGACATCGATTGAGTCGGGACGAAGCGGCCGCTACCGAAATGCTAAGCGCTGCTTCGAGTTCAGGCTCCGGCGGTCGCGCGTGAGCGAGGAGGTGGGCCAGAAAGTGTCAGAACTCAAGGCAAGTTGGCCAAGCAAAGTTGTAGCCAAGCCTGTCGCCGATGAGTTCTACCGGGTTAGGCGGCCAGGAACATCAACTGAAGTGCCTCTGCTCTGGCGACAAACTGTCGTCTGCTACGAGCA
>DASQLD010000151.1:0-15207 GCA_035630195.1 Bryobacteraceae bacterium | reverse complement strand
CTAAGATTCGGGCCGCGAGTTGTATCTGTTGTTCCGAAACACCGGTAATCCTCTCCACCCTGTCCGGCCAATACGAGGATGCGATGCGTCGGACTAATTCAAAGTCCCTGGTGCGCGTAGAAATGAAAGTTTCGTCGATGTAGCCTTCTTTGATAGCGATGTTCAGCAATCCATTCGCGAGCGCAGCATCCGTTCCCGGCGTTATTTGAAGATGGAGAGTTGAGGCGGCGGCGGTAGCTGTGGCTCGGGGGTCCACGACAATGAGTGAACCTCCTCGCGCTTTCTGCTCCTGAAAATACTGCATGACCGGCGGCATGGTTTCAGCGAGATTGCTTCCGACCAAGAGAATGGCTTGGGTTTGTGCAATATCGGCGAGCGGGAAAGGAAGCCCCCGGTCCAAACCGAAGGCCTTGATCGACGCCGCCGCTGCCGACGACATGCAAAAGCGGCCGTTATAGTCGATCTGCGATGTTCGCAGGGCCACCCGAGCGAACTTTCCCAGCAGGTAGGCTTTTTCGTTGGTAAGGCTGCCCCCACCGAAGATGCCGACACCGTCCCTGCCGTATTTATGCTGCGTCTGTTCGATGGCGGATATGATTCGCGCTAATGCTTCGTCCCACGTTGCCGTCCGCAGCGGCGCGGTACGGCTGTCGCGGATGAGGGGCGTTCGGAGCCGGTCAGCGTGTCCCAGCAGCTCGCCGGAAGTCCATCCCTTCTGGCAAAGCCCACCTCGATTGGTAGGAAAGTCACGCTCCGTCACGGTCCAGGATTGCTGCGCAGTGACCTGCACGTGCATCCCGCACTGCAGTGCGCAGTAGGGACAATGCGTCGCGCAGGCTTGACCTGCAGCTCGAGTTTCGATCTCAGACACGTGCAGCATAGGGGCGTCTCGTATTCGGCTGACCCGCTAGCCGCGGCAGACAGAGCTTGGCGGCAGGGCCTTACTTTTCAATTGGATTCAGCTAGACGGAGCTGAGGGGCGACTTGGGAAGGTAGAAAAACGCGACAGCGTGGCGCGGTTTTTTTATTTTACACCCTTAATCGCCGAATGCGAGTTTTATCGATGAGTGCTTCAACGACGTGCACGGCGGATGACGGTTAATTATCGAAAAATTGCACCAGGTGATCTACGTATTGCGCGTGTAGAGTTGGAGGAACACTACATGAGAGTTTGGGCTTTGTCCGGGCTGTGGCTTGCGTTGCCGCTGATGTCCGCGGCTGCCATGATGGATCCTATCGGCGACACATATGGAAGCGGAACGCAGTTCGACATCGTCTCCGTGTCTGGTGTCACGAACGTAGCGTCAACCACATTTGAGATTAAATTTTCAACTCCTTTGCCGGCGCCGCTTGACGCCAACCTGTGGGGAGCAATCGAGATCGATGTCGATCGAAATGCAGCCACCGGCAAGTCTTCCGAACTCGACTATCCGAACATGAACTTTCAACACGGAGTGGATTATGTAATCGGCTTCTACTACGACGATGATCCGGGAACAGCGGCGATTCTAGATGTCACTAACAACAGCTTCTTCTTTTTACCAGCCGAGTATGGCGCCGATTACTTCCGTATAACCGTTCCCATTGCCGGGTTGGGAGGTGACGCACGAATGTACTACGCCGTCGGTGTGGGTGATGGTCTCGATATCAACAGCGCTTATTCGGATATCGCGGGGAACGATTATGCGCTTCTGATCACAGAAACGCCTGAACCCGGTACCTGGGCGGTGAGTGGGGCAGCTTTGGCGCTTGTCGCGCTGGCTCGGAAGCGGCTTCGAGCATAGATTGGCTAGCCGTAATTAACGGGCTAAAGTGTGCGGGTTGTGGCAGCCGGCACAACTCAGCTTCCCTGCTGCGACGGCTACAAGAGGCTTGGCGACGCAGGCGGCAGGCAAAGTGGTGTGGCAGCGATCGCACTGGCGTTTCATCGCGGTTTCATTACGTTGCGCATGAACGCCGTGACAAGTTCCACAGTTGGCGGCCCGAGTCTTCGATGAGGCAGCAACGAGCTTTCCATGCGCGCTGGTTGCATACAGCTTCCGCTGCTCCTGGTGACAAGTTCCGCATAGAGCCGGCACCTCATCGGGAGCGGCTACTTTGTCGGGACTGCTCGCGCCGACGGAATTACGGTGTTGGGTGCTTACGCCGTGGCACGCCTCGCAACTGATCCCGCGGGCGCCGTGCTTGTGCGATTTCACATCATCGACATATTCGGCATGACAGGACTGACACAACTTGCCGACGTCTGCCTGTTGCGCTCTGCTTAGCCCGACAACGCAACACAGCATCAACAGCAGCCATTTCATGCTCGACGTCTCACTAGCTTGCGGTCAATCGACGCCAGATCACGCTTGCCCGCGAGGGCCATCGCAAGCTTCAACTCCGCCGCCAGCAGCCACAAAACGCGCTCGACACCTGCCTGTCCGAACGCGCCGAGGCCCCAGAGTGGAGCGCGTCCCACGAGCACGGCCTGCGCCCCTAAACCCAGCGCCTTAAGTATGTCGCTGCCGCGCCGGAGGCCGCCATCCATCAGCACGGGGATCTTGCCGCCCGCGGCCTGTACGACATCGGGAAGCGCGTCAATTGTAGCGATCACTCCATCGAGTTGCCGGCCGCCATGGTTTGACACGATGATGCCGTTCGCACCCCGCTGAACGGCGAGTGCCGCATCTTCCGGGGCCAGGACGCCCTTAAGGATCAATGGAAGATTGGTCGCGCCACGGACCCAGTCGATGTAATCCCAGGTCAAGCTTGGCGTATGAGGCTGCCACATAGCGGCCTTCGAAGGATTGCGCGGCGCTGGCGGCCGCACGTCGTCTCCAGGCACACCTGACTGCATGTAGCCATAGTCGAAGCGATTGCGCGTGTTGCGATCCCGGTTCGACTGGTACTGGTTGTCCACCGTCACCGTGATGGCCTTGGCGCCGCGGTCCTCGATGCGCTTGGCATAGCCCACTGCAGCGGTTTTGGTGGCCTGCCCGGTGGTGTTGCTCCACCAGTGGACTGTAGCGAAATCTTCGACGGCACGCTCGGCGCCGCTGCCCGTGCAGAAGAGTGTGTTGGTTTTCGCGCAGGCTCGCGCAACGATTGCTTCGGCGTTGGGAAGGACGAGATTTTTGCCGCCTGTGGGGGCAACAAGGATCGGCGCCGGTAACTTCACACCGAACAGCTCTACGGAGGTATCGACATTGCTCACGTCCGTCATCACGCGCGGCAGCAGATACCAATGATGGAGCGCCTCGCGATTAGCTCGCAGGGTTAGTTCATCTTCTACACCGCCGGCGATGAAATCGTATGCGAGTTTGTGCAGCTTGCGCTTGGCGGCCTCTTCAAACTCGTGGACATTTACGGGACCGAGAACGTCGTCATCGGCGGCTGCTAATTGACGGGGCAGCAAGGGTGAGGACAAAACCATTCCTAGAAACGATCGGAACGCGGACCGGCGGTTCATAATGTTTTCCCCATTCTATAGCGGGAATGGTGGGAGCCGGTGGTTGCGTCCGCTCTTATTGCTCCCTCAGCGCATCAGTCGGGTGAATCTGCAGACAGCGGCAGGCGGGACCTAGTGATGCGAGAAATCCCACGACTATCATGAAGAGCGCCACGACGGGTAGGACAGCTCCGGTGGAGCCCCGCATGAGGTCGTCTCGCGACGCTTTTCCGAGCACGGCCCATGGGGCCATGCCTAACGCAGCGCCGACGGCAAGCTGCCAGAGTGCTCGCGAAGTGATACTCGCGAGTATGCGCTTTGAGTCGGCTCCCAGTGCCATGCGGATGCCGATCTCTTTCCGGCGCTGCGAGATGGTGAACGACATAAGCGCGTAGATGCCGGCGGCTGAGAGCATCAGTACGCTCAGTGTGACACCGACGAGGACGGCTGCTTCCATGCGTCTGATCCACTGATCCCTGCGCAGGGCTTCGTCCAAACTGAGTATGCTGCGCAACTGGAGGTCGGGGTCGACGGCGGTCGCGATCTCCCGCAGTCGACCGGCGAAGGTGGATGGGGGGCCGCCGCGCAGCCGAATCGCCAAGGTTGCCGGCTGGACTTGTCCCGGCGCAGCCGCATGGTAAAGCCTGAGCGGGGAGTCATCCATGCCGGGGCTTACGCCTGTGGGGAAGTCACTCACGATGCCGACAATTTCATACCAATTTGTGTTCTTGTCGAGGTATTGGAGGCGGCGACCTAGAGCATCGCCACCGAAGATCCGTTGCGCGAAGGTCCGATTGACGACGACTGCTCTGCTTTCGGAAGCATCGGCGAGTTCGAACCCACGCCCGGCCAGGATCGGAACGTCGAAGACGCGGAAGAAGTTTACGTCGACGCGGTTGAACCGCACGCCGTAGACGGACTTACCTGATGTTTCGATTAACGCGCCGGGTTCATCGCCGGGAATCGTCATTGCGAACGTTACGCTCGAAACCCCGGGCTCGGCTTGCAGGAGGCGTATTAGTTCGATCTGGCGGTCTGGTTTGACGTCGCCAAGCTGCGCGGAGAGAAACTCGTCTGCCGCAAATCCGGGATCGGCCATCGCGGACTGGATTGTTCCCCAAGCGTTAGAGACTGCCGCCGGCAGCAGGGCCACGGCGAAACTGACCTGCGCGATGATCAGGATTGTCCAAGTAGTTCCGAGCCGCATGCCGGAACCTCCTGCCCCGATGATTCTGAGGCCGGTCTGTACCTGGCGTCTGGTTGCTTTGAGAGCAGGCACGATCCCCACAATCGCCGCCGCGATCACGCTCAGCGCGCCGGCATACAAGACTGCTTCAGGCGAGATCTGGAACGACACCCAGAACGGCAGTTCGGAGGCGATTGGCATGGTGGCGGCAGCCACGTAACGAAGTGCCAACACGGCCATTCCGATTCCCGCCAAGGCAGCCACCGCGGAGAGCACAAACGCTTCTATGAAAAGTTGGGTGACGACGCGGCTGCGGCTCGCGCCGAGCGCGGTACGTATGGCGATCTCTCCGTGCCGCATCGCAGTGCGGGTATACACGAGAATCGCGACGTTCAAACAGACCAGCACCAGGAGCAAAGCGACTATACCTTGCATAAGGTAGAGGCCGGTTATGTCGTCGGTTCCGTGCATGCCGAGGAAAGGATACGGATATGGCAGCACCTGCGGTCGAAGTTGCGCGTAAATCTTTGGCAGCGAAAGCGCGGTGCGCTGGAAGATGGCTTCTAGTTCGGCCTGCGCACTTTCGCGCGATACACCCGGCGCGAGACGTCCGAATACCATAACATCCGGGCCAGTGAGCGGCTCGGCTGTCACATTTGCCCGTAGCGGGACCCAGAAGTGGTGATTGACCGGGAACGCGAAGCTGTCGGGCATTACGCCGACTATGGAATGCGGAGTAGTTCCCAACTGCATGGTCCGACCGAGAATGGCGGGATCGGCTGCAAAGCGGTGGCGCCAGATGCTCTCGCCGATCACCACGACTGGAGGCGCGCCCTGACGCTCATCCTCTTCGATGAGATACCGGCCTATTATCGGGTGGACCCGAGCCACGGCGAATCCCGACGCAGTCATCGATGCAAGTCGGATGCTAATGGGCTGCGCGCCAGGAGAAATCAGGTTCGCCGTGATGGTTCTAAATGCGCTGATCTCTTGAATGGATTTCAGATCTCTCCGCCAGGTCTGGTAATCGTGCAAGATGCGTGGAGTGGGTTTGCCAGCCGCCAAGTCCCGAATCTCCATCGAGACGATGCGGCCGCCTTCCTCAAGGGCTAGTGAAGAAGCCCGGAAGTTGCCATAGACGATGCTGAATCCGCCGACAGCGATCGCAACGGCCATTGCAATGCCGAACCCGCCTACCAGCGCAAGACCGGGAAACTTGATCAGCATGCGGACGCCGATTTTGAAATCGGGCCACCAGGTATCGGCGGCTAGCGTCCATTTCATACCTCTGCCCTGCAAAGATTGGCGGGACCCATATTGTCCATGACGAGCAAGGCAGCAGGATTATTAACGGATCACTCTTGCCGGAGAGTGAGGCCGGATCGATGGCGGCCGCGCGCTGCGCAGGCGCCCAAGTGGCGAAAAGGGATGTCGTTATAAGTATGACGAGTGGCGGCGAGCGCCACGTTATCCATCAGAGTCAACCCGTTTTCTATTTAACAGCGGGAGTGCGCGGCTTGGGTTCGATTGACTCAGCGCCAAATTTGCTCAGGTCCGGAGCCGGAGTCTGAACGCCGCGCGATGGTACGTCAAGCTTAGCGGTCCACACGATACCGTTCAAAATGAATCGGCGTAGATCTTCATTCGACCAGTTCTTGTAGAAGTGCGGCATTACGATGGCGAAGCCTCGTCCACCGTCGTTCCGCTCGGTGGCCCAGGCGACTACCTCACGCTTGGGAGATTCCGGTGGGAGCATCGCTGTCGCGAGAGCCGTGACGTTTGTGGCCGGCTTATTCCCTTGCGGACCAAAGTAGTTGTTGTAGTAGGGCTCGTCATTTACGGTGAATTCTTGCCAGCCGCGAGAAATTGGGTGCTGCGGCGCATCCCGGCTTATGGTCACCGATGGAAAGACCTTGGCTACCGATTTATGATGTGTAGTCCCCGTTGCAAAGTAGCCACCCATCCACTCAAGAAGCGGGTGGGCGCCATCTGGCGCAACATCTGGCGCGCGAAGACCCGTTGCGTAATGAATGCAGACAAGCCCGGTTCCGCGCTTCATCATCTCAGCGACGTCACTCAGAATCGCCGGCGTGTCCGGCAGCCGCTGCGGAGGAAATGTATCGCCTAGAAAAACGATCGTGCCGGCTGTCTCGAGGGTTCGCCGATCCTTTGGCCACTCATAGAAGACCTCCGCCTTCACTTCTGAGACGTTGCCCATGTTCTCCAGCGCCCATTGCACCAGGCGTCCTGAAGCAGCGACTTCATGACTGCCGGGAGGATGGTTGCTAGGTCCGACGACGATAACGACACGCGTCTCAGCCGTTACCACTGCCGGGAATGAGCACATCGAGATCGCTATCGCCAAGAGGAACGATTTCAGGGATTTCATACGCCGAGTCCTTTCGGCGCCTCGCAGATGATGCGGCGCCGACGGGTTCCACTTTAGCATCACACTTTGTGTCGAGGTGGGTCAGAACATGTATTCACGCAACACGGTCGCCGTCTGTGTTAACCCAGTCGCCGCGAGTTTGTCCAGATATTCCTCGAGTGTCTTCGGCGGCCTTTTGAGAGCCTCGCGATGACGATCGGCCGCGCCGCAAACAGCACTGGGCGACATGTCAAGAAGATGAAGGATGAATTCATCGGGATGCTGCGCCTCGATACAAAAAGGCGCAAGAATCTTGTGTGGGAAGTCCTTAAGATTCTCTGTGACGATCACATCTACGCAGCCGCGTATAGCAGCGGCCAGCACATGCCTGTCGTCAGGATCGGGAAGCTGTAGTCCCTCGATCAGTTCTTCATAGCCGGTAACAAGCGCGTCGGGCACATGGAGGTCCATCAACTCGCGCGTACGTTCCAATTGTTCAGGCTTCAAGTCCGGCCGGTTCTCAAGAAGACTTCTAATCCATTCGTCCTGGACTGCTCGCGACCATTTGGGCCGGAACAGATCAACGTTGCTCAAATTCATCAGGAGATCCCGGAGGAACGCAGAATAAAGAACATTGGCGCCGAAAAACGCCGTGAAAGTCGCCAGCCTGCTCAGATACCGAGTTCCTCGTTATACGAGACAAACTCGTCGATGGCTGCCTGACGTTTGGCGCGCGACACCCGCTTGTATTCCATCAGCGATTCGAAAGAAATGCGTCGGTGGGTGCCGACACGGCGGAACTTAATCTTCGCTTCATTGAGAAGCTGGATCAGCGTCGGCCGTGAGATATTCAGCATGTCGGCCGCTTCCTGAGTTGTTAACTCCGCGTGTAGTGGAATGAGCGTGACGGCGTTGCCGCGCGCCATTTCCTCGAGAATACGTAATAGTAACTTGACTGCGGCGGAAGGAAGCTTCAGCGTTTCTTCTGACACATCGCGCCCGAGAATCCGAAGCTCCAGAGGATCTGTATCCGGCATTCTGGTTGCAAGGATGCGGCTGGTTTCTTTCGCCAAGATGGCTTCCCTTTCCGAAGGAAGTGTAGGTACCGGCGGTTTGATCGCTGCCATAACTCGCTCGCTCTCGTCTTCCCTGATTATCTCATAATCGAAGCAATCGCAAGTATTCGAATAAATCGAAACGGTATTTGGGAGCTTATACGGGTGTACGAACGATACACCGAAAGCCCAGATGGCAAGTCGAAGTGTCAACAGCCTGGGGCATTCGCGCGGCGGGACGATAGCGGCGGCAATAGTTCGGCGCGCAGAGGTAAGATCCGCCTTTCATGACCTTCCTGGGGATCTTGATTTGCGGCGTGGCGGCATCGTAGCTCTTTTCAGGGGGTCCGCCGACTGGATTCACGCTACCGCAGCAGGTGTGGATGATCTGGTCGTGCGTTTGATACCAATCGGTAGTCCATTCCCAAACATTGCCGGTCATCTCGTACAGGCCGTAACCGTTGGGCGGGAACGAGCCAACCGGGGCCACGCCTTCGAAGCCATCCTTGCAGAGATTCTGAAGCGGAAACTCTCCCTGCCAGGTGTTCGCCATCAACTTACCTTCCGGCTCGAATTCGCTTCCCCATGCATACTCGGCGCTCTCCAAACCACCGCGCGCGGCAAACTCCCATTCCGCCTCGGTCGGCAATTCCTTGCCGCTCCATTTGGCATAGGCCTCGACATCCTCGTATGCCACGTGAACCACGGGATGATCCTCGCGTCCTTCAATGGAGCTTTCCGGTCCCTCCGGATGTCTCCAGTCTGCTCTCGCGATATAGGTCCACCAGTTGTAATGATTCCGCAAATCGACTCTCTGCTGCGGCTTCTGAAAAACGACAGAAGCTGGTACGAGCATCTCGGGGAGGGCGCCGGGGTAGTCGGCGGGATTGGGCGGTCGCTCGGCCGAAGTCACGTAGCCGCTCGCATCGATGAAACGCGAGAACTGCGCGGTGGTGACTGCGTATTGATCCATCCAGAAGCCCCCCACCGATACCTCATGGGCCGGCTTTTCCTCCGGGTAATGCTTGTCGGAACCCATCAGGAACGTACCGCCGGGTATCCTGACCATTCCTTCCAGTTGTATAACTGTGGCAGTTTCGGCCATGTCGTTCACAATGTTCCTCGTTTGGGCTTCGACGCTTTGAAAGCGCCGTGAGATTCAGGAATTCGGCTATTGTCATTCCCTTGCTTTGCCGCTACCGTACAGAATCTTTCCGGGACGCGCGTTGGTGTGACGACCTTTTTCCAACACGAGCGCGCCGTTCACAAACACGTATTCAATTCCCTTCGCATACTGATGAGGCTTTTCCCAGACAGCCTCATCGATTACGGTCTTGGGATCGAAGACGGTAATATCGGCCCAAACTCCCGGTCTGATGTACCCGCGATCATAGATTCCGATTTTTGCCGCATTGGCGGAGGTCATCTTACGAACGGCCTCTTCCATCGTGATTACCTTTTCATCGCGCACGTAACGCCCGAGGACACGCGGGAATGTTCCGTAGTAACGCAGATGCGGATTCCCTCGCGCCAGAGGACCTTCGGTCTTGACGGCTGTCCCATCCGAGCCGATGGAAACGAATGGCTGCTGCAACGCGTAGCGCATGTCCTGTTCGCTGTGATGGAAGTAGATGGTCGGGATGGACATGCGATTGGCTTCAAGAAGCTTGAAAAGTACGTCGACAGGGTCACCGCCAAGCGTCTGGATCACTTCGTTCATACGCTTCCCTTCGAACTTCTTATATTCGGGGTTCGACAGCGATACCAGGAGCATGCCCTCCCAAGACCCGGTCGCAGTGTAATGGTTGTACCAGTTCGTCCCTGGTATCCCGTTCTGAATTTGATCGCGAATCTTGGCGCGCTGCGCGGGATCTTTCAGACGTTCCATCATCGCGGCTTGGCCGCCTTCATGAACCCAGGGCGGAAGGATGGTTGCGAGATTATTCTGACCGGCGCGGTATGGGTATACATGCGCTTCCACCTGCTGACCGTTTTCGCGAGCCTGCTTGATAGTAGCGATCAGTTCGGGCATTCGACCCCACATCTTGTGCTCGGCTATTTTGAGGTGAATGATGTCGACTGGCAGGTTCGCCTTGCGGCCAATCTCGATCGCTTCGGCTACCGATTCGAAAAGCCCTTGACCCTCAGTCCGCATGTGCGTCGAATAGATTCCGCCATACTCGGAAGCAACTTTGCACATTGCGATGAGCGTATTGGTATCGATCCAGGAACCCGGAGGTCCGCTGAGCGAGCTTGCGACTCCCAGCGCGCCGTCTTGCATTGCTTTTCTGACATGGGACTGCATATCGGTAAGCTCCGCAGGCGTGGGCGGCCCGGCCTGTTGACCGCGAACATATGTCCAGAGCTGGCTGGAACCGACATAGGAACCCACATTTGTGGAGATGCCTTGTTTCAGCAAGAGCGCGTAGTAGCTCTTGAAATCGGCCCATCCTGTGTCACCGGATCCAGAACCCTGTTTGCCACCGGACGGCGCAGCAGAACCACCTTCGCCGAAGATCATCGACGTGACGCCCTGCCGGATCATGCTCTCGGCATTACCATCGGTGACGATCGAATCGTCCGAGTGGTTATGAATATCGATGAACCCCGGCGCGACGATCAGATTTGTAGCGTCGACCGTTTTGGCTGCTTTGGCGGTTCCCAAATTACCAACGTGGACGATCCTGCCGGCCTTCACACCCACGTCGGCCATTCGCCAGGGATTTCCGGTTCCATCCACCAGCTTGCCGTTGCGAATGATCAGATCATATTCTTGCGCCCACGCGAGGCAAACAGTTGCAAGCACGACCAGCAATCGGCTCATCAACACATCTTATTGCATAGTCCGATGTCGCAATACCGCCCGTGCCGCATTCCGGCCGTTAACGGCGATCACACTGCCGCCGGGATGCGTACACGCGCCGCACAAGTAGACGCCGTCCATGGGAGTGGTGGCTGACAACCGGTTTGACCACATGTACGCAGGGAGGCATTCTCCCTGAAAGATATGGCCACCAGTGAGCCCAACTTTTTTCTCGATATCAGGAGGACCCGAGATCTCCATATCGATGATGCATTCGGGTACGTTATCGCAGAACCGCCGCAGGGATCGGACGATCAGATCGCGGACGGCTTGCCGCCGGCTGTCCCAGTCACCATCGAGAAACCGGTAGGGTACATACTGCGCGAAGACGCTCATTGTGTGCAGGCCATCCGGGACGACAGTCCGATCCTGCGCACTCTGAAAATAGAGTTCGGTCCAAAGATACTCGGGCAGTTGGCCGGCGCGCGCCGCAGTGTAGCCCGCTTTCCACTCAGCTTTATTGAGAGGCGTGTTGACCTGACCGAAGTGATGAGGCTCCAATGTTCCGGGACGAGCGCGGAAGCTCGGCAACTCCCGTAAGAGTACATTGGCCTTCACGGTGCAGCCCTCAATCGGAATGGACTCCACGCGCGCCTTCCAACTCGTATCGACATTCGGGCCCAACAGCCGCAGTGTGACTATCGGGTCGGCATTAGAGATGATGCAGCGCGACTGGACTCGTTCTCCGCTTTCAAGGATCACACCTTCGCCGGGAAGGATGGCAGCTACACGAATCGCTGTAGCGACCATGGCGCCGGCTTCTCGCGCGGCGTCGCAAAGCAGGAACGATACGGTTCCGATGCCGCCTTTCACATATCCCCAACCAGCCGGAATTCCTCCAAGGCGACCGGAAGAATGATGAAACCGAATCGAAGCCGTTCCGGCGTCGAACGGACTCGCGTTGGTTCCGATGACACCTTGTCCGAGATAGGCGATTTGCAGCCGCTCATCTTTGAGATAGCGTTCCACGAACTCTGCCATGGACCAGTCGTAGAGCAGAGAGCGCGCTTCCCGGTCGTCTCCAAGCCTCTCTTCGATCTCGGCCGGCGAGGGTGGATCGCCAATCCATAAATCGCGGGCGCCGGGCGGTCGCAGCGCATCCCTGAGCCGGCCGATAACATCGTTCATTGCTCGCCAGCCTTCGACATCCTTCGGGGAAATTGCGCGGATCTCGGCGGCGCATAGATCGTCGTCGTCGAACAACTGCACGCTGGTACCGTCTTCGAATGGAACGAAGAGGCCATTGCTGGCAGGAGTCCAATCGAATCCGCGCTTCACAAGTCCAAGTTCGTCGATGACGAGTGGATGGAGCAGCCCGCAGAGATACGCGCAAGGCGACATGCGGACGCCCGGCCAAGGCTCATCGATGGTGCATGCGCCACCAATGCGCTCGCGGGCTTCGAGAACCAGCACCTGTTTGCCTGCGCGGGCCAGGTATGCGGCGCATGTCAGTCCGTTGTGACCGGCGCCGACAATCACTGCATCCCAACGCCGTCCGGTAAGTTCTCGAACCGACTGAACCATTTTTCGATTTTAACGAGATCGGACCGATCACATTATGAAACCGTTACACTCTAGCAGCGTCCAAGAACGGCAATGGTTGCACTTAGCAGGCGGCAGAAGCGCTGGATCTATGGGATCAGCGGAGCCACAGCGCTGGCACTAGCGGGTGTGTTCATCGCGGCATCGATGCTGTCTCACCGCGTCGAACCGTTGATTCGCGATGAGGCGATGCGCTATCTGAGCGAGCGTTTCAACAGTGACGTGAAGATCAGGGAGCTTCGCATCAAGATGCCGAAGATGTCGCCCCTCAACATCTTGATCAAGCGCGGCCGCGGCGTAACCGCCGGAGTGCAGGGCGAGGGCATTCTGATGCGTTACAAAGACACCCCGCAGGACCTGCCCGAACTTTTTTCTATTGACCGGTTCAGTCTTACCGTGGATATAGGATCTTTGTCGGAAGAAACCACGATCGTCGATCTTGTGGAGCTCGATGGAATGAGGATTAATGTTCCGCCGAAAGGGGAGCGCCGGTCGTTGACCGCTTCGGAATCGGGCGAATCTCCGTCGAAGGCGAGCGATGGAGAAAAGAGTTCCACCAAGGTTTTGATTCGGGAAGTGCGCATCCGCAACGGCAACCTGAAAATTCTTCCTAAGGATCGCGCTAAAACACCGCTCGAATTCGATCTTCAGCGGGTGACACTAACCTCCGCCGGCACGCAGCATGCGATGAAGTACGACGCCGACTTGACCAATCCGAAACCGCCAGGGCAGATTCATTCGATCGGAACATTTGGTCCATGGATGGCCGATGACCCCAGTGCTACGCCATTGACGGGTGATTACGAATTCAAGAATGCGGACCTTGGTGTATTCAAAGGCATCGCGGGTATCCTGCGCTCCACGGGTAACTTCAAAGGCGTGCTTTCCTCGATCGTCGCGAAAGGTCAGGCAACGGTTCCGGACTTTCGTCTCACGATGGCGAACAACCCCGTCCCGCTTTCTACGCAATTCGAAGTGCTGGTGGACGGAACGAATGGCAACACGGTTCTGCAGCCGGTCAAAGCGAAGCTCGGATCGACTTATTTTCAGACGAGCGGCGGCATCATCAAGCATGAGGGAGATAAGCGCCGCAGCATCGATCTCGACGCGAACATGCCGGCCGGAAATCTTCGCGACGTGCTGCGCCTCGCGATGAAAGGCGCCCCTTTCATGGAAGGAACTCTATTCCTCAAAACGAAGATATCGTTGCCGCCGTTGTCGAGCAAGGTGCGCGAAAAACTCGGGCTGAACGGCACGTTCAAGATAACGAATGGAAAGTTTCTACGCTCGAAGATCCAGGATGAGATTGACAAACTGAGCCGCAAGGCGCAGGGCGAGCCGAACAACGTCGAGATAGACGAGGTCGTCTCAGACATGCATGGAAGTTTCCAGATGGAAAACGAGAAACTCACATTTCGGAAGTTAGGATTTTCGATTCCGGGAGCCGAAATGGATTTGGCCGGTGACTACGATCTTGATGCCGACAATGTCGATTTTGTCGGGACAGTCAAACTAAAGGCGAAGGTGTCCCAGACTATGACTGGTTGGAAGCGAATTGCGCTGAAGCCCGTCGACCCATTCTTGGCCAAGAATGGAGCTGGAACGTTCTTACGGGTCTCGATTGAAGGTTCTGCGAAAAAGCCGAAGTTCGGCTTGGCTCGCAACCGCAAGAAACCCGCAGAAGAGCCTGAGACCGCCCCAACTCGCGCTGGGACTGCCCGCTAGGCCACGCGAAACCCAACCTTCAATCCGCCATCGGCAACAATGGAGTACTGATGTCCGCTCAAATCTCAGCACTCCTCCATAAGGCGTGGCAACTTCAAGCTTCGGAACAGTGGGATGAGATGCTTGCACTTGCCGCAGAAGCTCGAGAACTCTCCGATCGTATCGGCTTCTCACCCGGTCGCCCGAGGGCGCTGGCAGTTGAGGCGTTCGTCCACTACATTCGATCGGATTTCAGAACCGCGCTGGCGCAGTGCATTGAAGCTCTACGGCTTAGCCGGGGCGACATTGAAGCAGAAGCGCGAGTGCGGGGAGTTTTGGCGCTGGTTCACTGGAGCCTCGGGAATTACGAGGAAGCGCTGCGCAATAGCGATCAGTCTATCGAGCTTCTGAGCAGACCGGGTGATGAAGTACCGAAGGCGTTCGCCTATGCGGTGAAAGGTGGAATTTTGCTTTCAGTTGGCGACCTTGATGAAGCGCTGGCGCTTCATCAGCAGAGTATTGAAGTTTTTCAGACAGCTCCGGACGAAGTTGTGGGTAAGGCGCGCGCTTTGTCCGGCCTCGGACTTACCTATCTAGCGCAAAAGCGTCACGAGGAAGCCTTGGCCGCGCTGCTTGAAGCGCTTGCCCTTGCGCGACGGGCGAATCATCGGGTCAGCACAGCGAGAGCGCTCAACGATGTGGGTGAGGCGTTCGAAGCTCTGGGCGATGACGAGCAGGCTCTGCAGTTCCACACCGAAGCGCTGCAAATCCGCCGTGAGGACAAATACCGGCGCTCGGAAGCGGCAAGTCTGATTGCTTTGGGCCGCATTGCTGCGCGCGCCAACGAGAATGCCAGAGCGATTGAACTACTCGAAAGCGCCCTCCGCATCGCTGAGGAACTGGGATTGAAGCCGCGCATCGCGCAATGTCATCATGCGCTGGCGGACGTGTATCAGTCGACGGGGCAGCTCGCGCCTGCATTGCAGCATGTCCTCGCCTGGGAAAAAGCGAAATCCGAGTTGGCGGTGGATGAAGCTTCGCTACGGTATCGAGCGTTGG
>DASQLD010000150.1:0-2725 GCA_035630195.1 Bryobacteraceae bacterium | reverse complement strand
AGATTCGCGTTCTTCTTCAGGTCGATCGTTTCACAGCCGAAGCTTTTCGCTTGCGCAAGCCGTTCATCGATCATGTCGCCGACGATGACAACCGCTGCGCCAAGTAGATGACAGGACGCGGCGCATGCCAACCCTACCGGTCCTGCTCCGGCGACATAGACGACCGAACCTGGGCCAACTCCGGCAGTCACGGCTCCGTGAAAACCGGTCGGGAAGATATCGGAGAGCAATGTGAGGTCTTTGATCTTCGCCATTGCCTTGTCACGATCGGGAAACTTGAGGAGATTGAAGTCGGCATAGGGAACCATGACGTACTCGGCTTGACCGCCGACCCAGCCGCCCATATCGACATATCCGTAAGCGGCGCCGGGCCGCGCAGGATTAACATTCAGGCAGATGCCGGTTCTTCCTTCCTTACAGTTGCGACAACGGCCGCAAGCGATGTTGAAAGGAACCGAGCAAAGGTCGCCTTCTTTAATGAATTCGACATCTCGACCCGCTTCGATCACTTGGCCAGTGATCTCGTGTCCAAGCACGAGTCCGTGCGGAGCTGTCGTCCGGCCGCGCACCATATGCTGGTCGCTGCCGCAGATGTTCGTGGTGACGATCTTCAAGATCACACCGTGATCGCATTTTCTGTTACCAAGGGCCAACTTGGGGAAATCGATCGACTGAACTTCGACCTTACCCGGGCCCATATAAGCTAGTCCTCTATTAGTCGCCATGATGCGCCTCCACTTAGATGTCTGCAACCGCGAGTTCTAGTTTCAGGGTCCTGATCGCTACGCGGCTAGTTGCGATACTGATCTAATCAAATGTAGGGCGCGGTTGCAAGTCTGCGGCTGAGAATTTATTCCCGATAGGTTTTGGACCGCGCTGGCGTCTAGAGGTCATCCGATGGTGCGCAGCGACTTGATGCAAAACAGGCGTCGTTCGCACATAATTGGAAACAAACGGTAACCGAGGTGAAAGAATGAAAAAAGACGACGATTTGAAAACGCCAAGCTCCGGACTATTCCTGGGGTCTGAGCCGGTGGGCGATGTCCGAAATAATCGCGTTGTAGCGGCCGACAAGGAAGTTCTTCGCGATGGGGATACCGGAGACGACGATTCGGTTGACACAGAAGACAGCGACGGAGATGGGACCGACGCGGCCGATGCGGACGCCGACGACAGCAAGGACGCGGACGGCAAGGATTGAAGTTCCTAACTCGGAACCGTTAAATATGGCGCCCTGTGACCTTCAGGGCCTACTGGCGCCAGTTGATGCGAACACGTTCCTGCGGACGTGCTGGGGGAATAACTTTCAGCACGTTCGTGGCGGACAGGGAAAATTCGCGGACCTGCTCCCATGGCCCGTACTAAACACCATTCTTCAACAGCACAGGCTGGACTCGCCGAGGCTCCGTCTAACGCGCGAGGGCAAGCCCGTTCCGGCGACGAACTACGCGTCTTATCCCGCAAATCGTAAGCGCCCAACGCAAACGATCCCGCGCCTCAGGGCTACGGACCTGATGCGTGAGCTGCGCGATGGCGCGACCCTTGTGCTCGATTCGATTGACGAGTTGCATCCACCTGTCACAGATATCGCCGAGGCGCTTGAGAGGCTGTTCCGCGTCCGTATTCAGGTAAATGGCTACGCCGGATGGCGCACGTCGCACGGGTTTGATTTGCACTGGGACGATCACGACGTCTTCGTTTTGCAGGTTGCAGGCAGAAAAGATTGGAAGATTTACGGGTTATCTCAGGAACGTCCCGAGACTCCAATTTGGGAGGGTCGTCTCGAGGATGGAGATCTGCTGTACATTCCACGTGGTTGGTGGCATGTTGCGACGCCTCTTGATGAGCCGACCCTGCATCTGACGGTCGGCGTGAGCAATCCTACTGGCGCAGATTTACTTTCCTGGTTTGTGGAGAAGCTGCGCGCGAACGAATGCGTTAGCGCCAATCTGCCGCAATTCTCCAGCAGGGCTGCAGAGAAAGAATACCTCCAGCGAATTCAGCAAGTCGTGTCTGCCTCATGGTCATCTGATTTGCTGAAGGAATACTTGGCCGATCTTGACGCCAAAGCGCAACCTCGACCACGTTTCAGTCTGCCGTGGACTGCGAGTCCGGACGTGCTGCCTCCCGAATCCTTATCATTTGCCTTGCGTTGGAACGGTGCGCGGCGGGTGGATTCCGAAGACAAAGACGGAGAGGTTCATTTCGTAGCTCAAGGTAAGCGCTGGCGTTTTGCTGCAGCGGCGCGACCAATGCTGGAGCGATTGACGTTAAGCTCGGCTTGCTCGCTGGCCGATCTTTCCGAACTCTCCGACGCCCAGACAGCTAGAGCTTTCGTTGCGGAACTCGTTGTTAACGGACTTGTCGCGGTTGTCGACGCATGAGTGTGTACGACAGATACTTCTGCTCGGCGCAATCACGATGGAATCGCGAGAACATGTGCGGAACAGCGCCGAAAGTGAAGTCTTGGCTGCTGCTCGAGTATCCGGGCGTATGGAGGCAGGACGCCGTACCGGAAAGCGATCTTCCACCCGAGGTTCGACGACGCTTGCTCGAAAAGGGTCGGTGTCTGCTGATCCGGCAGGCGCATGACGCACGATCGTCGATTTCGTGTTTCAAAGTCTCTGTAACAGAGCACAACCCTCAAATTTGGAAGTACGCTCTTTCCCGTTATGAAGAGATTGTGGAGTCTTCCGGCGCGGTTGAGGGAAGCGTCGCGGATCCT
>DASQLD010000149.1:0-9919 GCA_035630195.1 Bryobacteraceae bacterium | reverse complement strand
CGGAGCGAAATTGTTATTGTCATTCTCCAGCAGACTGCGGCCGAGTGATTCCGGACGCGGTTCCACTAGCGGACTGCCGGTGTCCTGCGGAGTAATAATCACAGCCTGCCCTGGGGCCTTGATGTAGAAGTTGCCGATGGTATCGTACTTGGCCTGTGGTCTGCCCATCCATTCGTAACGGAAGCCAAGATTCAGCGTCAAGTTGCGCGTGATCTTCCAGTCGTCCTGCACCCACGGCATCAGGTGCGAATTACGATAGTTGGGATCGACAATATCAATCGAAGCGCGAATCCGCCTCGGCAGGCCCAGCAGCGCGTCGGCCAAGGCATATCCGTTCGATCCTGCGCCTGCTGTCCACTGCCCATTGAAGGTGTGAACTCCAGCGGGTTGCAGACCATTGGGGAATGTGTCGCGATGACGGTATCCCGTGAACCCGGCCTTGATCATGTGGCTGCCTCGGGTTAGATAGAAGCCGGTGTGAATCTGAAAGATCTCATTCTTCCAGCCGCGAGGACCTTCCGTTGTGGAAGCCTGGTTGCGACCGGCCGGCGTGCCCCACTGGCTGAAATCGGTTATCTGAAAAGTAGGGGCGTGCCAACATTGCGGGTCGGCGCAGGCGCCCTTGAGACCCAACTCCGCTGCGGTGTTGCGATTGAAGGCGCTTTCCGTCAGATCATTTTGCCGAAAGCGGCTATAGCCGCCGCGGAACTCGTAAATAGTGGTCGGACTGAGCGTGGTTGTGTAGTTGAAGACGGCGTGCTGTCCACGCATCTTGAAGTTGTACGAGAACGTCGGCCACGGCGGAGCCGCTTGCGTATCGGTGTCCGAGATGATGTAGCGGCCGTAGAGTCGATTAGAAGCGTTGATCTGATGATCCAGGCGCGCAATGAATTGATCGTTCCCGGTCTCCTGAGGCTCCAGGGATTGATAGTTGTCAATCGGACGATTTCCACCACGGCCGGCCCGATTCGGCTGGGGAATGAACTGTTGCTGGAAATTCAAGGCAAGGGGATTCAGCCTGCTGCGGGGGATGATATTTCCTGGAAATGGGGCGCCGGTTGTCCAGTCATAGAGAACGATGGGGGTGGGATTGGAGGCGTCTCGCACCAGCAGTGCGGAGAAGTCCCCTTCCCGAAAAGCCTGTGTCGGCAGGGTTGTATTCTGCGTATAGCCCTGCCTAAGCCGCATGGAATCCCAAGCTCCAAAGAAGAAAGTCTTGTCGCGTTTAATCGGGCCACCCACCGCCGCGCCGAAGCTGTTCCGGTTTAGCTGGGCCCGCCGGTCGGCGAACTTTTCCCGCGCATTCAGCTGTGTGTTGCGAAGGAACTCCCACAGCGCTCCATGAAACTGGTTGCTTCCCGCCTTTGTGACGACGTTAATGTGACCGCCGGCCTCGCCCCCAAACTCGGCCGAGTAGTTTGAGGTTTGGACACGAATTTCCTCAATCGCATCAATCGAAGGAGCGAAGATATTCGTCTGATGCTGAACTTCCTTACCCACCAGGCCGTCAAAGATGTATTGGTTATACTTGCCGCTTTGTCCATGAACGGAGAACGATCCCTGCCACGTTCCTCGAGAAGCCTGGTGGCGAATGTTATCTCGCGATTCGACTACACCCGGGGCCAACAAGGAAAGCTGCATAAAGTCTCGAGCTGCCAGCGGCAGGTCCACAATCTGTTTATTCTCGACAAGGGTACCTACTTGGGAATCGGACGTCTGCAACAACGCAGCGCTGGCCGACACTTCGACCTGTTGCGAGAGTTCCCCCACTTCCAGCCGCAGGTTCAAGTCGATCACCTGATTGACGTCCAGCCTCAGTTGCTCGGAGACAACCTTCTTGAATCCTTGCTTCTCCGCCGCGACGACGTACTCGCCGACCAGCAGATTGGGAAAAGAGTAGCGCCCCGATTCATTCGTGGTGGTGGAAAGCGTGACTCCGGTTCGCGTCTGAGTCAGCGTCACACCGGCGCCAGGCACTGGCGCATCACTACTGTCAACGATGACGCCGGCGATACGCGACGCCACCTGGGCGTTGAGCGAAAGCACGGCAGCTACAAATAGCAGGAAAGCCGCTGAGCGGATCATAGCAACTCCTCTTATAAGGGAATGCAGTATCTTATCGGGGATACTCGATCTTGACAGTGTCAACCATAATGAGGCCCTTTGGCAGGTATTTTTGCCAGACTTCATAACTCGGTTCTTCAGGGTAGTCCTGACCCGCGCGCAGCTTGTGCGGTTCCGACACAGGTTTCACAGGAACTACATTCAAGGGAAAAAGAACAAACATGATGTCGACATTGACATCTTTGAGGACAGTATCGATATCATCGCATCCGTATTGATGCTTCTTGGACTCACGGCCGCCCAGGCAAGTCCACTGCTTCGGATCGGGGGTTAACGTCACCGTCTGGTCTGTCCACTGCCGGCTGATCTCAAACGGCTGGCCGGTCAGTACGAAGTTAGCGGTCGTCTTCGCCGTCTTTGCCTGAATCAAAACCACCATCTTGGCGCCTTGCAGATCCATGTCACCGCGAAGCCGGAGCGAGACCTTGGCATTGGTAAGAGCAGTGGAATAGTTGCCGCGCGTAAACCCGTTGGCGCCCCCGAGCTTTTCATTGTGATTGGCGCTCTTCGTGTAGAGATACATCAACATGTTCAGATAGCCGGCGCCGGGAGGGGCGTGGTGACTATCCAGATACCAGGGACCAAACAAATAGGCTACACCGTCGAAGATGGGAAGCGGGTCCCGTCGGTTCGAGATCCATCCTCCAGGGCCCTTCTCGAATGTTTCTACATAAGTGGTTGGGGTTTGCGCCCATCCACAGCTAATCACCGCAACTACTCCGGCTAAAAGTGACATTTTCCTCATAAGCTTATTTAAGTCTTACCAAACCTCACAAGCAACGGTGCGTACAGGTCACTGGTGGCGTTTGCCTCGACGATGATACCCGTTCCGCTTCCGGTGTATTACAGAACCGTGACAAGCGACGAAACCGTACCGTTCGTTGCCTGACGGAGAAACGCAGCGCGCATATCTGCGTCCTATGGCGAGATGCGCGAATTTCAGGTATTGAACAGCGGTTTGAGTTTGGCGGAAAGCGATCCGTCGGACACGCGTGGCTTCGACCGCGCCTGGATCGGCAGTACACTCGAGAAGAATCGCCGCCGAATAGCCGAACTACAGAACATCCTATACGCCGAGGAGAAACGGTCGCTTCTCATCGTTCTGCAGTCGATGGACACGGGCGGAAAAGATCCGATTATCCGGGATGTGCTGAACCGCACTAACCCACAGTCGTGCCGGGCGGTGGCCTTCAAGAAATCGGCTGGTTCCGAGAGCAAGCACGATCGGTTCTGGCGGTTCCACCGGGCTATGCCCGAAAAAGGCGAGATCGTCGTGTTCAACCGTAGCTATTTCGACGAGATTTTTTCCGCGTATGCTCATGGCGACGTCAGCGATGAGCAGCTTCAGGCACATTGCAGGCAGATAAACGCCTTCGAGTACATTCTCGCCGAGCAGGGCATCCAGATTATCAGGATCTTCCTGCACATCAGCAAAGATGAGCAGCGGAAGAGGTTGCAGGAGCGCATCGACGATCCTACGCGGCACTGGGAACTCTCTGAGTCCGATTTCACCGAGCGAAAGTACTGGGACGGGTATATGCGCGGCTTCGAAACGATTATCACGTGCACGAACTCCGAGCGGACTCCCTGGTACTTAATTCCTGCCGACGATCGTGATTTCCGCGATGCTGTGGCTTCGGAGATCATCCGGACAACTTTAGAGCGCATGAACCCGCAGTTCCCGCCTGCAAAAGTTGATCTTTCGCGAATCGAGTGGCACTAGAAACATGAAACCGGAAAATCGGAAGCCAGGCTTGAACCCGTTAGCTGGCGGGGCAATAAAAGAATTGCAGTTCCAAAAGTCGTAATGCTCAACGTCGATCAACAATGAGGGAGAGGCGAATTCCATCTTCGGGAAGCGGTGGCTAAAGAACTACCGGCCCCTCCCAGGACACGAAGATAAGTTAGTACCGCGACTAGCGATCCTCCCAGATCGCGTTTATCGTTGGGAAGCCTCGAGTTTTTCCGCGCGTGGGAACAGAATGTTGTTCTCGAGATGAATGTGCATGTGCAGATCCCGTTCGAGCTCATCGAGTCCACTCATGAGCGCACTGTAGGTCACGCACGCGTATTCCGGAACTGCGAAGTCACCCGTAATCTCACGAATTCGTGAGAGCGCCTGCCCAGCGGTCTCGTGCTCGTTCTCCATCGTATGGATCGGGTTCGCAACGGTTCCGAAAGGCGTGGGCGGTAACGGGCGACCGCTGCTGACCGCAGTCTCAAAGGCAGCGATAGCCGGGAACAGAACTCGCTCTTCCTTGAGGAGGTGCGTCTCGAGTTCCGCTTTCAACGCGCCAACGACCTCCGGCAATCCGGTGAGCGTTGGACCATAGCGCTGATTGTAGACTCTATAGACTTTCTCAAGCCGCTGCTCGATCGCAGGTAGTTCCCTGCGCAGGTACTCGTGGTGCATTCCGACAATATGCTCAATGAGGTCGGATAACCGAGCGGAACTCCAGTCCCGCTCTAACTCTGCCGAAGCCGACATCGCAGCATCCAATTCGGTTTGGATTGCTTCGGTGTCATAACCCTTTTCCCGGCAGACATCTGCCAGCTGCCGCTTGCCGCCACAGCAGTAATCGATTCCGAATTTTTCAAATACGCGAACGGCCGCGAGAGAGTTGGCGGCAATGTCTCGAATTGTCTGAGCGGTTGCTGTCTGCATTTTCTGTTAACCTCATGGCCATTGTCGCTGAGCGCCGGGTGGGACGCAGTGACATTTGTCACGGACGTAAACAGCGCATCGCCAGCGTGCCTACAATCGAACTACATGGGGGACCTGAATGTTGTCACGTCGGAACTCATCGCGGCAGCGAATTGGGACGCGCTCGCTCAAAGGCTATGCAGCTTGGCCTATGTGCAAGAGAAAGCGGAGGCAGGCCGAGTATTTGATCTGATTGCCGAATATGATGCAGTCGTTGCAGTGCTTCCCTCTGGTCACCCGGCATCGGCCGTCCTGCCAGTTCTTGCTGAGTCGCTCCGGCGGAACGCCACCTTCATTTCCAGACATCCGGTGACGGCCTTTCAATGCTTCTGGAACTCCTGCGTGTGGCTGGATTGTGCGCAGCTAGGGGACTTCAACGCAGCTTTTGTAGGCACTCCACCAGTGTCCATCGAACAAGCGAAGACAGACGGACCCGTCTCACTCTTGATGGAATCCTGGCGTTCGGAAAGGGCTTCCAACAGTAACGAATCTCCTTGGTTGCGCAGCCTTATTCCACCGATCAGGCCAATCTCAGGCCAGCTACTTCTTGAGCTTCCCTTATATTCCGAGGGTGAGCTACCTAGGGCCCTGAGCCTCTCGGGGGAATACCTCGCGGCTTGGTTTTGCAACCGCAGCGAGAGTAAACGCAAACGCGCCCAGCTACGAGTTTGGAATAGCCAAACCGGAGAGCCGATTCGCGACATACCGAATCGCAGGTTCCCATTCCCTGACCCTTCACTATCGTCAGACAAGAAGCTGAAGGTTTCCTTCGGTGGTGAGGACGGAGGTTGGGGACATCCGGTGCGAGTCTCGGATGTGCAAACCGGCGACAGCGTTGCGGTGTTTCCGACCGACGAGGATCATAACATCGACTGCGTGGCCTTCTCGGCGGATGGCGCCTTAGTGGCAGCCGGGGCCGGCGGTCTTGATTTCGAAGGCTACGTCTACATCTGGGATCTGCAATCGAAGTCGCTCCGCATGCTTCTCGAGCCACGGTCGTCGGTGAACTCGGTAGCATTTGCTCCGAGTGGGGACGAGATTCTGATCGGCTCCTCCGGTGGGGATCTTGAGATTTGGGGACTTTCAAAAGCAGCGATTCGCAATTCGATCTTCGCGCATGACAGTTGGGTGATTGCCGCGACTTTTTCTTCGGATGGAAAACGAATCGCGTCGATCTCTTACGATGGAACACTGCGTGTATGGGATCTCGCTGCTAGGCAAAGTACAACGCAGTTCGCGCCACATCCGGACGATATAGCTGAAGCGAAATTCTCTCCTGACGGACATCGCCTTGTTACACGTTCCGCGAACGGCACTACGTGGCTCTGGGAAGGCAATACCGGGAAACCAATTAAGCGCCTGCACCAGAGTGCAAGCATCGTTCAGATGGGCGGCAATGCGCGCAACTCCCTTTTCGTAGGGAACCATATGATCGTGTCCATGGGAAACGGAGGAGGAGTCTGGAAGTCATCCGACGGTCACCTCCTCTCGGAAGTCGCGGAACGTGTCTATTCGCATCAGTTAGTCTGCTTTACTCCGGATGGAAAGCGCTTTGCCCTGTGGGGTGGCTGGCCCGACGAGACTTGCCCCATCACCATTCACGACATTAGAACCGGCGCTCGGTCGGACATGCCTGTCGAGATGGAAGCAATGAACGATAACTCGCCCTCTGAAGACGGCCATTTCATCATGACCATGTCAGAGGATGGAGAGATTCGAACTCACCGAGTACCTGATCGCATTGAACTAGGGCGTATCGATGCACATGCTGGCGGCACTACTTCTTGTGCGTTCTCTACTGATAGCGCCTTGCTGGTATCGGGCGGCGCTGATGCCATGGTAAAGGTGTGGGACTGGGACACCGGCGTCGAGTTGTTTTCCGCTGATGTCAACGCGGTGGCCCCGCTCCGGCGCGGTCGCAAGGCCCGATCTGCCAACGCAGATCGCGCAAGAATCTGTGAGGTAAAGTTTGTCGACGATCATACGATCGCGGCGGCCATCGAGGAGGAGCAGGTTATCGTCTGGAACTTCCGCAACGGCGAGCATGTCGGAACAGTAGTTTGGGCAGGAACTTTCGCGGAGTTTCCACAGCAGATGCGATACCGTGCGGAACATCGGCAGGATGAGGTGGTTATCGTCGATTCAGAAACGGCTGCCGAAGTCGCGTGGCTTCCCTGTGGGCGGAGTCTTGGTTCTCGCCTCATTCTTGTTCCTCATCCCAATGGGCGAGCTTGGGCAGGCATGCATGAGCGGCGCCTTTATCATTTCGTTCTCGAATAGATCGAAACCAGACGTCGCCTATTTGGGGTATTCTTCTGGCATATGCGATTCAGCGGTCCCGTGTCTGGCCTCCGGTTTGCAGTTGACGATGTGCAAGCCTCGAACGAGATATTGGATCGTTCAGAACTTCTTGCCGTTGTACGAAACAGACTTCATCGCGGGGTTTTGCTCGGTCCGCTAGGTGGGCGCGCCGTACTCAGTTGGTCAGATGCCAACCCGCTGATTGACGCAATCCATCTCGCGTTCAGCAGGCATCTGCCTCTGACGTTCTCACCCGACGCGATCTGGTTAACAATCGTCCAGGGCTTCAGCCACCATGTGATCGAGCACGCCGAAACACTGCGGGGCCGGCTGGTTAACCACAAAGAGCGCTGCACTCTCAATGAGGACATTGCGGCACTGGAAGTCGCAGAGGTCACGGCCGCGGTGTCAGGAATCTCTCGCCAGATTCGCGACGCCACCGATCCTGCTCTCCACGACGCGTTGCTGTGCGATTTCACAACGACGACACCCGACATAAGGGTCGCCAGTGAGATTGCGCTGATGGATACGTATTCACCGTACTTTGACTATTCGCTCTCCATGTGTATCTGCGGCATCCCCAACATCACGCTTACCGGCACTGTGGAGGATTGGCAGCGAATCCGTGAGCGCATCGAAGTGCTCGAAACCTTCGGGCTCGAGTGGTGGGTATCGCGCCTCCGCCCGATTCTCGACGAGTTCGTTCGGGCGGCGTCTGGCCGGCCGGAACGGGACTTCTGGCGCGGGATGTACAAGTTCAGGCCCCCGACCGGTTTCTACGATTCAGAACGAGTCACTGGCTGGATCGTCGATCTGTTCCCTTACCTCCGGGACGACCGCCCACGCACTCGAAATCCTGCCTTTGAACCCGGCGGGGAGCGGGAGATACCATCGGGCGCATTCCCTTGCGGGCTGAGTAGTGTGAATGTCGTGTTAAAGCTTTTGAATGGATCGAGGGAACTCGTCGCCACCCAGGAGCTCGAACTGGTGGGTGGCCTACTCGCGGTCGAGCAGTCGCCACTTGACGCGGCCCTTTCGCCAACCATCAGTTGGTGCCTGGCGAGCCGCCCTCCAGAGAAGGCTCCAGAAATTGACATGTCGAAACTGTTCTGAAGATCAACGCCGGGCCCTGCGACGTCTCAAATGATTTCCCTTCGAAATCGCAAACCCGCTGAACCGGCACACTCCATCAAATAGGCGGGTGACGGACAGGATTTATAGTTACGCCGGTACCATCTCCACAACGCGCCATTTTTCGCCATAACGAATTAGCAGTTTCTCTCCTCGATAGCGCCTTACGGCTGTGAATGCGGTCGAACGCCGCCAAAGGAAGAAACAAATGACCACAACTATTCAAAAAAGTTTAAGCGCACGCGAGCGCCTCCCATACGCTCTGCGAGGCGCCATCTTCATATCCGCGCTTGCGGCGGCTACCGTCACCGTATGTGTCGCTCAGCCGGTGGAACCGACTGCCGGAAGCTGGAAGACCTTCGTTATATCCTCGGGCAAAGATTTCCGCGTTCCGCCACCTCCAGGCGAAGCCGAAACACGAGCCGAGATCGAGTGGCTGAAAACTTTTTCATCCAATCCCGACCCACAAGTAGAAAGGCAAGTTCGTTATTGGGACGCCGGTGCGCCGGCATATCGTTGGATCGACATGCTGGTCCAGCGGCAAAACGCCGCTGAGCCGATGAGCGCCTTTCCCCATCGAGTCTTTGCCTACGTTGCTCTGGCAATGCACGATGCCACCATTGCCGCTTGGGAGTCCAAATATTTCTATCAGCGGGCCCGTCCCAGTCAGCTCGATCCCACAATCGCTACGCGCGTGACTGTACCAAACAGTCCTTCTTACCCTTCCGAACATGCCGCCGCTGCAGGCGCAGCAGCCGCTGTCCTTGCAGCCCTTCTGCCATCCGAGGCGTCGCACTTTCGCAGTTTGTCGGAAGAAGCCGCGCGCAGCCGCCTCTATGCCGGTGTGCAATACCCGAGCGATTACCGGGCGGGCCTGGAACTGGGTCGCCAAGTCGCAGAGAAGGTCCTCGAGCGGGCTCGCGCCGACGGCTCCGACGCAGTGTGGTCAGGAACCGTTCCTGCGGGTAGATGCAATTGGACCGGCACGAATCCCGGCAACGTGACTATGCCCAACTGGCGCCCGCTGTTGCTCAGTTCGCCGAGCGAGTTTCGCTCGGTGCCTCCTCCTGATTGCGAATCGTCTGCAGTCCGCGCCGAAGCCGACGCTGTAAAGTCCTACACCCGTAACTTTGCGAGCAATTCCCGGGCGTTCTACTATCAGACCGCTCAAGGATCTTTCACGGATTTCCACACAACCTTGAGCCGTATGTTGTTCGAGGACCGGCTGGATCAGAATCCGCCGCGTTCGGCGCGTGCCTACGCATTGCTCGCAGCAATCCTTTTCGATTCCCTTATAGCCAGTAACGATTCGAAGTTCGCCTACTGGTATTTACGGCCGCATCAATTGGACAGTGGCATTACTCCTCTGTTCCCTGTACCCAATTTCCCCTCTTATCCTTCGAATCACTCAGCCCTCTCCACGGCCCGGACCGCATTGCTAGCCCACCTGTTTCCCGACCGAGCGGACATGCTGAACGCTTGGGGCAAGGAAGCTGGGGACTCGCGGATATGGGCCGGTATTCACTACGAGATGGACAACCAGGCCGGAGCTACGATGGGACGGGCAATAGCGCAGAAATACATACAATGGCTCGAATCTGCACGCTAATGCCCGGCGTCCATGTTCGTATGTATTAAACGTGATAGCCTGAATTTCCG
>DASQLD010000148.1:0-7351 GCA_035630195.1 Bryobacteraceae bacterium | reverse complement strand
GATAGCTGTTCCAATAACTTTCGAAATCGTTTCCCCAGCCGCATATCTTTAAACTGACATCCTGCCAGCTCTTGATCGATCCAGGAATCTGTGACTGGCATCTATGAAACATTCTGCTATATAAATGTTTTGATAAATAAGGAACCTAATCCTCACCGGGTTGGTTAAGGGGTTCACGGTTCGACTCAACAAAAACTTGTGGGTAATTGAAAGTCTTCCCGGACGCTTACCCGCCTCGACGACTACGACTCTTTTCTATTTAGGCAGGACCGAAAAACCTGCCCGAAAACAACAGGCCCGGGTGTGGGCCAGAACAAACCACCGAAGTGGGCCAGGTGTAGTTGCCAAACGCAGTGATCTGTGAGTCTGATGTCATCCAATACGCCAGGAGACCGCAATCGCGTCCGGAGCTAGCCCGCTCTTATGGAGAGATTGCCGTCCATCCGACCGGACCACTGGAGGTGAGCCATGCTTGGCCAACGAAGGTATTGCCCTGTGACCCGCCCATGTACCATACGCTCACCTGACGAGTGTTATCATTCTGCCAGATTAGATCAGGTTACCGTCGTTATTAAATCACTAGTGCCAGCGACTTTCCATCCGGAGACAGCCCACTCGGTTCGACCTGAGTCCTTCGGAACTCACTCACGGGGATCAAAGAGGGCCCTCGCAGTTCAGTCACTGATCCATTACGGAGCTAATCCGTAGATGGCGCGGAGGCGTTCTCGGTCACGTAGCGCAGCCTCGGATTTTGCGGTAGCGCCAATAGACCGATACGCACGAACCAACTGATACTGGATCGAGGCATCACGTGGCGCCAGCACGGCCGCCGATTCGAGCGTCCGCACGACTTCTCCCGGCCGATTAAGCGCACCATAGATACGCGCAGCAAGTTTCAATGCGGTAACTTCGCGAGAATCAAGAGCGATCGCCTTCTCGATGAACGGAAGTGCTGGACCGCCAGTTTACGATGACGTTTGCTGCACGATAGTTTGCCTTCTTTGCAGCAGTGTTTGCGACCCAATGCGTGCTCGGATCGGGTTCCCATATAGCTGGCGAAGTACATCCGGGGAACCCACCTATAGATGAGCGTCCTCGGAGCAATTCGCATAAAGCCAGCGATTTGCTCCGTCGCATTCAAGGCGTAACCCAATGCAGCAGGGTTTCATCTCATGGGAACTGCCGCGCGCAACCGACTGATCCTCTTCTCTCGGCGTTTATGCTGATACGACCGTGTTAATCCTAATCGCTGATTGTGGTTCGGAGGCAGGTCTGCTCTCGTTCGGCGGCGACGGCGTGCAGAACTTGCGTGATGGTGTCGTAGGTTTGTCGGTGGTGTCGTTCGAGATAAGCGCGAACGCGAATGCTGGTAACGAGCTGTTCTAAGCAAGCGCAGGTCGCGGTAAGTTCGAGTACGTCGTTGCCGTAGTGAGCCTTGATGCTTTCCACGTGTTGGAGCATCTCGTTGGTTTCTTGTTCGATGATTGCCTGATGGTCCGGGGCGAGCAATGGTTGACGCACTACGGCGGATTGCTCGAGGAGCGCTTCCGGTGTGCCAGCAAGTAGTGCTCTGGCGAATCGGCCCGAGAATTTTTTGGCGCTGATCACTAGCTGCGCGACCGTGATCTGTCGGAGCGGTTTCATTTTGCGCAGGCTGTGGAACGCGTCGGCGGTGATGCGTTCGTTGCGGAGAAGTTCGGCCGCTTCGGGGCAGATGCCTTTGAGTATGTCGCGTTTTTCCCTAACAGTGGCGACGGATACGTTAAGTGCTTGGGCGATGCGTTGCTCGCTAACATGCGCGAGCGCGCGCAGGATCATGAAATGTTGCGCGATAGGCGGAATGTAATTGACGCGTTTGTTGTACGTATAGCTTTCGTTATCCGTGGCGAGCAGGCAGTCAGCGGTTGCAATTTGTTTGCTTGTCAGGATGTGATACCGGGCGTGCCCGTCGAGCAGCACGTACGCGCCTTGCTGCGTCGGGAAAACCACGAGCGGTTCGATCAGACCGACGCTGTCGATGCTTGCCTCGATTCGCTTGTAGGTTTCCGTGCTCCTTAGCGAGGCGGGTGTTTTCTTGATGGGGATGATTGCGTCGAGTCTGATTGTGTGTAGTTGCGGGTGGAAAGCCCGTTTGATGCTCATGATCCTTGCCGTATGCGCGTCGCGAGCGGCGCCGGCAGGCGGTCGAGTTGCTCGGCTCGCAAAAGGTTACGAGGTACTCGTTCGCGAGGAGTTGTCGGACGGCCGCGCTGAGTACGGCGAGCCGCTGGGTGATTAGGCCGGACCGGCGGACGAGCGCGCGTTGCTGTTGAGTATGGTGCTCAAACGTGCGCAAGAGTTCTTCTCCCGTCAGCACGCGCTTGGCCGGCATCGCCCTGTGGCCTTGGCGACGCAACAGGAGTTGTTGGCCGGCCCGGAGCTTGGTGCCGCGTAGTGTGCCGTTCTCGTATGCCTCGGTGAGGGCGCGATGAATTTCCTCATCTTTACCGGTCGCGATTTTGATAGCGGTGTCGATGGGAAGTCTTCCGGCTTCGACTCGTTGGATGAGGTCGTCCTCGCCGAAGCGCAAGAGTCGCGCGATCCCCTGGATATAGGTTCTGTCCATTCCAAGTCGTACCGCGATGGCTGTGGGGTTATGACCTTCACTGGTTAGGCGTTTTACTTCGCGCAAGAGCTCCCCCGTGCCCGGGGCGCGCGGCGAGGTTCTCGATCAAGCTCATCAGGTAACACTCCTCTTCGGGAGCTTGCTTGATGACCGCCGGAATCATAGTCTCGCCGAGCTCGCGCAGCGCCTCGAGGCGACCCTGCCCGCATACAAGGTTGTAACGGGTACCGTCCTCTGCGATATCGCGCTGCTGGACCGTAATCGGTTTTTTCAGGCCCACGCTAGCGATGCTTTGGCGGATGGCGTTGAAACTGATGCGGTTGCGTGAGCGCGGGTTGACCACGCGAATTTCGCTGATAGGAATAAGCGTGATCGCGTTCATGCGGAGAGTGCCAGCGGGCTCGGCGTCGCGAACGTGTAGAAGGACTGGAGCGTGTCGGCGCGGTACACGTCCAGGTGCAGCGGGTTACTGGCGTGTAGCCGGCAACGTGCCGCCAGGACGTCCATGCTCGGGAACAGGTAATAGTCCATGATGGTGTGCTGGTCGGGCATCATACGTGCGGCGATGGTGATGTCTGGCAGGCGTGATGTATCAAAGCGGATGACCCAGCGGTACTCGTGCTCCCGGACTTGGTGGCAACGTGCCAGGATGATGGTGGTAGTGAACTGACCGTTAATCGTCAGGAGATCGGTTGTGGAGTCTTCTATGACAGTTGCGCCGACACGTTGCAGTTCGGTGATAATGCTGGCCGTTTGATTGCAATGCAATTGTCGCAGCAAGCGGTTGATCTCCAGGTAGGTGTAGTCTCGTTGTGGCTTGTACCCGATGTGATTGTGGCTTGTACCCGATGTGCTGGTAGGCCCGTGTTAGGCCTCCGAATCGTTGCGCGTAGGTCGCCGCGGAGGGCAGATCATCCGTCTCGTCGATTATGATGCCGGAGAGCATGCCGTGCCGGTTGAGAAGTGCGCGGAGGCGTTCAAGCAGTTCCTCATCGGTGTAATGTTGGTCGCGCTCGTTAAGGAGTCGTTGGACGTGCGCGAACGTTTCCGCATTAATGATGGGCGTGTAGGCATCGTTGCACCGGATCCATTGGTCCGGATCGTTAACAGTCCTTGGCTTTTGCAGCTTGGCGCTGGTGCGGTTGTAAACGTTGTTTCCGATGTACTTCGCGTTCGTGAGAACCTCCCGCACGGCACTGCGTGTCCAGGGTCGTCGCAATGATGAGCTGATGCGTTCCTCATTGAGCTGACTTGCGATCTGCGTTTCGGACCGCTCATGCCGGAAAAGGTCATAGATGCGCCAAACGGTCGCTACCTCCTCGTCGGGTCCGGGCGTGAGGATGACGCGCTCGAGTTGGAAGCTTTTGCGCTCGCCCGGAGCGAGGATGGCTTTGGGCCGGCCGTGCTGATCCAGCAAGAGCCGGCGTAAACCGTACCCGGGGGAGCCGCCTTGCCGAAAGCCGAGTGTAATGAGGCGGCATTGTCCCGTGAAGACTTTGGCGCTTAGCTCCCTGCTGTACTCGCCGGCCATGGCACGCTTGAGGCTCTTCATGACCGCCCCCATGGGTGCGTTGTCGGTAGGGAATTGCTCGGCGCAATATAGAACGCGTATGTTGGCGCGCAGGCAGCGGTACTCGTAGTACGCTCGTTCATCCGGCTCTTGAAAGCGGCCCCATCGGCTCACCTCATATACGAGGATCGCGCTGAAATCCGCTTCACCGGATTCGACTACCCGGAGCAGGTCTTGCAGGGCATCTCGGCCTTGAAACCCTACCCCGCTTTTGCCTGAGTCGATGTAGGAACGAACGATCGTGAAGCCGTGGGTATCTGCGAACCGCTGAATGGCGTCGCGCTGGTTTTGCGTCGAGTATTGCTGATGGTCCGTTGACATTCGGACATACTCGGCCGCGCCAGAAGTTTTGTCCGGGTTATCAGCGGCATTGCGACGCGCACTTGTCGTCATGACGATAAGAAGCACAGCCACGATCCTGAGGCGCCGGCGCAGCGACGTATGAGCGCGACGAGCAGGCGTTTCCTGCTGGGCCATTCTCTCTTATACGATGAATCGCATCCGTTTCCCAAACGGATGTTCTTTACTCGGTGTGTAATGGGTGGGTCGCTAGGAAGATGCTCAATTACAATGAGTTGTGCAAGTGCTAGGGTGTTCTTTAACTGCACGTCCGTTGTGATAACGAAGATCTTGGCATGACATGTCTTCAGATCGAGAACCAGGTTGTTCTTTACACGATCCAACAATTCATGAAGGTCAGCTGCCGATACGGATGATTGCGTTGCAGTTCGGCGCATGGCGGATTGCCGGTAGGCGCGCATATAATCCGGATGTTGTTCCCGCCACTGTTGCTGACTGTCTCGGCATTGAGCGCGATAATTCGGATCAGTTTGGATCTTGCGTCGGTGGTATTCAGTCTTTCGGCGCCGCTGGCAATCGGGTGCGCTGCAGATCGCTTGGTCCGGCCTATAGCGGGACGGGGCGAAGAATTCATGACAGTACGGGCAACGGCTAGTGGTCATTCACCCGTGATCGTACGTTGTTGCGCGATGGCCGGCTCCTGGAAACGCAGACGGTTACTGCCTGAGTAGCGGGAGAGTGCACGAACATATTGCTGGGGATGCCGTCGCATCTGCGATGCGAGAGTCGGGTTCCCGGCGGTTGGCTCTTGATCAGGATGGAGCGGCTATCAATCGCGACGCGAATTCCTGCATGTTTCTCGTGTGTAGATTCCGGTGTGGAACCACATCCCATGCGATGGTGAAGCCTTAATGCAGTGCAGGGACATCGCTAAGCGTCTAACCGCCCCTGGGTCCTTAGAATATAGCCATCAGTCCCGTGGACGACTGATGGCGGTTCACCAGCCCTAAATTGCACTCCCTGGGTCCCAGAACCCTGTTGCGTTTCACAGGAGTAATACATTCGAGATCTTGTAAATAGCTGAATGGAGGGGCCGAGGCACTTATCTAGAGGAGGCGTCGAGGCAACGTCAGAGGGCAGCGGAGGGTCCAAGTTCGTCAAAAATCAAGAACTGTAGATCCACACGAAGGCTTTGCGCAAATCCGTCGAGACCCGGAAACAAGGAAGCTCGGTTTATGTTCATGCGGTTTAGTTCTTTAAGGATGCTGATCCGTGCGCCCTCTGTTATCACAAGCTTGTTGAGGACGGGCCGATACGTCTTCAAGTCAATGAGCATGTTCAGAAGAGCTGATCTAAGAGGATAATTTTGACTCAAGTTGCAAAGAAACAAACCCTGTTGGGTTGCCATTCGTTGATTCATCGTGACCGGATTCGCGATGGCCACGATGTCTTGGCTGCATCCTTCGAGAAGCATCCGATTTAATCGTTTAAGTCGTTGTCGTTCGAGGGTCGCCGCTGACGGTGTATACGAATTGCGGGCTTTGGCGAGATCGCCCCCCTCCGCAAGAACCCAATCTGAATCAATCGCCCACAGCGCAACATGACTACTTTTTGGTGGATTTTCCACTGCGAAGTATAGCGCCACATAAGGCGCGCGAGTCCAATCCAACAAGCGGGTCGGAGCCCCGTGATGCTGCATCAGTGCAAGCCAATCGAGCACGCTATCCTCCGCCGGTAGGGTGGAGAGGTACTGATGTGCTTGACGTTGGAAGCGAAACAGAAGCTCTCGCTCCCAATGGTCGGGGTCGAACGAGACCACTGTAGATGCTGTCGCTCCCGGTTGCGTGATGTGAGCGGGCCATAAGGTCGCCCTTTCCAAACTCGAGGTCAACTGCCAATGCCCTTCCGTTTGACCACGGAAAAGCCATCGCCCACCGTCCCACCGGCGAAGCCAAGCTTGGACTTGAGTCCAATCAATCGCCTCTTCAGTGAAAACCAAAGCATCGAAGTTGCTGTCATTTACAAGAAGGTCTGTCGTTGAACGATTCGGCACATCTTCGATAAGTCCAGCCACCCGCTCTGCCCACAATGTTTCTTTCTGCGTCAAGTTCCTGAGCCTCTTCGGTGAAGTTATTATCAACGATGAGGAGAGGGTCTGCTATTTCGCCATGAAGGACTGCATGTAGAGGCACCTGATCAATTTCTATGAAAGCGTTAATGCGAAGGCAAAGGAACCGTCACGACCGTCATTCCTTGGGGCACCCCCGTAATCGGTCAAGATCATTCCGTTTCGACCATGTTGAAAATGTGTAGGCCTTCGGGCTTCGAGGTGCGAGACTCAAAGACTCCGTCACCATGGTTCGGCATCTCTCAGAGTGCTGTAACGGATCAGTCCTGGGAAGTCGCGATCCCAACTGGAACAGGTAGTCGGCGTGCCACTTCCGCGACTTGGGCAAAACAACGTCTAAATGAATTTGCTTCCAACGTTCGCGTTGAAGCACGCAATGTGAACAGAAGCGGCATACTGTTCACGAGCGCATTCTCAGACGTTGTATTGAGAATAGACTCGTCCCTTTCGATTCTTTACCTAGCCGTCGTGAAGGCCCACAGGTGACCGGCCGACCGGACATACAACATCGTGCCTGACAGCGCCGGTGTCGCGAATATTGGTTCACCCAAGTCGTTCTTCGCAAGGACCTGTAACGTGTCTCCTGCCTTGAGCACTGTGATGACACCTTCGCTGGAAGCCGTGTACACGCGGCCGGCAGCAGCGACTGGCGCGGAGAAATATGGACCTGGCGCGCCGATGCGCGATCGATACAGCACCTTCCCAGTACTGGCATCGAAACAGGTGAGGATTCCACCGTTCATTATGC
>DASQLD010000147.1:0-7282 GCA_035630195.1 Bryobacteraceae bacterium | reverse complement strand
ATCAACCAACCGGCTCCGGCGTAAGTTCGATGCGACAGATAAGTGGATGGAAACCAAGGTTCAAGTAGAACGGATGCTCGACGATGGACGAAGAATCAACCAGGCCGTCGTACGAGGAAACTACGGCGCCGAAGTCGCCCGGCTCTGGGCTGTCTTGCGAACGCAGATAAATGACCTTGCGCGAGTTTACGGCGTGCCGCCACTTGCTCTCTAGCTCCTAATGACGGCGGAACGGTATCGCTCTTTGTGGATGACAAGAAGGACCCATGCCCGCTCGACGCTTTCGTTGTTCCTGACCAGCGGTCTGCCCATCGGTGGCGCGTGGGCGACATCGAAGGCCGGCGCCGGCGTATCAGGGGTTCGATGGGTGGTTGCTTCCGAGATATGAGCTGGTTTCGGCGCAGAGGCGCCTTTCCCCGGGGATCGGTTCGCCTGTCGACTACTGCACTGTGGTACGGGGTTCGAACCCCGCGACGTCCACTTGATGGGTGGGATCATCGGTGTCGGCAGTACGCCGGGGAAGGGATCGCGGTTGCGGGTGGAGGCGCCGGTCGAGCAAGTTGAGCAATCAGTCGGCAACCGTACCTGATCTGGATGTACGTACGCTTGTGTTGTCGCAACTGCTCTGCAAAGGCAATCAGCGAGCACAAAAAACAGCCGTTCGAGTCGAGAGGCAAGAGAAAAGAAAGATGAGAAAGCGCACTCGTCGGATGCTCGTACAACTGCTGAAGCTCACGTGGCTGGCGATGTGGCTGCCGCTCAATGCGACCGCACAGGACCTCACGCCACGAGCCTATGTCATCACACCGATTCGCTCGAACGCGGTCATCTTGTCCTACGTGTACAACAACGGCGAAATTCTTTTGGATCCCACTGTTCCCATCGAGGACCTGAATGCGCAGATCCATGTCCCGATTCTCAGCTTTTATCACAGCTTTAATTTCTTCTCCCGCTCGGCTAACGTAGCGGTCGCGGCGCCTTATGGCTATGGGCACTTCCGCGGGCTTGTGCTGGGTGATGACACTCGCGTCACCCGATCCGGTCTCGCTGACAGTCGGATCCGCGTCTCAGTGAACCTCCTCGGCGGCCCGGCTATGACAGTGCCGGAATTCGTAAAGCACCGGGAGCGCCTTGTCATCGGCGCCAGCGTCACCGTGGTGGTGCCGGTCGGCCAGTACGATCCGGCGCGGCTCATCAATCCCGGCGCTAACCGCTGGGCCGTCAAGCCGGAGATGGGGTTCGCTCGACGAGCGGGGCGCTGGGCGTTCGATGCATACGCGGGTATGTGGGTGTTCAGTACGAACTCGAAGTTCTACCCCGGCACCAGTCTGCGCGAACAGAAAGTCATGCCGTCTCTCGAATTCCATCTCGGCTATTACCTGCGACCGAGGATGTGGATATCGTTCGATTCCAACTTCTGGGCAAGCGGCAGGACGGTTCTGAATGGCGTTAACAATAACGACGGGGCCCGGAACTCCCGCATGGGAGGGACATTGGCAGTGCCACTCACGAGGCATCAATCCCTGAAATTCAGCGCGAGTAGAGGTGCGGTCGTCCGGGTCGGTGGCAATTTCACCACCGTGGCAGCAGGATGGCAGTATTCTTGGGTGCATAAGCCAGAATGACCGATTGGTCGAGTGCGAGCATCGTTGGGCAGTGGACGGATGCCCGGCATTCGAGCGCAACGCAGTGTACAGACTCCTAATCGGTTCATACGAGTTGCATCGGCGCAGCGCTGGTCGCGTCTTTGCAGCACGCGACGCCAATACCATAAGATCAGTTCCCGAACGGAACAAGCGCTTGCCAATGCCTGTCCAACACCTTGCACTTGGCATCTTGACGGGCGTCGTCTAGGATCATGCCAACAATAGTGGCAAAGCTGTAGGATCTTGCCATTTTCTATGACACGTTTTTCTCACGAAGTCTGGCACGAACACGCCGCTTCCCTTTGCTTTCAATACGCAGGAACTCACCCATTCTGGCATCCTACACCTGCGCATCGCATGCCGGAGTGTGTCGGTGGTTATGCACGCGCGGAGTTCGCACACCCGGGAGCCTACCCGCATGTCGAGGCAGCCGGGTATGTTCGTGAGCTCTCGAACAACCCGATTGTCGACGGAATCGGGTGCGCCTGAATCTCTTGCCAGAAGGACTCACTCAGACCGATGATGTTGCACTCGGCCCGCTGCTCTTGGAATTCTTCGTCCGGAGCACGGTTGCACCAGATTCGCAGCCGATCGAAGAAGTGGAATCGACGACTTTCCCAGACCTCTTGCCTGCCTGCCGGTGATTCTGTGCCGAAGTATATGGTGCTAGTAAAGATCCGCTTCAAGCCATCAACGAGTCTGCGGTAATGTGGCCCATCTCTTGGCAGATCGAACTCCTGGAGGATCTCAGCAGCGGACCGGAACAGAAGATTAAGTAAGGATAACTCAGCCACCGGCGGAGCAAAGGAATGAAAGACAACGTCACGTTTTCAAAACAGGAGAAGATGCGGCGGAAGCCTTCGAGCCTGCGGAACAATCGTTCGATCTCGTCGCGCTTATGAAGGGCGCGATCATGCCAGTAGGGCAGAAGACCAGTCAGTTAACCAAAAGAGCACCCATGGAGTGAGACGGTGAGAACGTCTCCTGAAAAGGCCCTCCACGCGCATTTGCGGTGGGCGCGGAGTCGGTTTTGCAAGGCCGGAGAGAAACACCCCGCCCGAGTATTGGTCATTTCGCGAACATTTTGGTGTTTTCTAGTTACTTTCCGTCGCAAAATTGAGCCTTCCGGTTCGCGCCAAACACAATTCAGATCCCTAGTGGGTGTGGAAACATTCACTATTGATCTTGTTTCAGGCGGTCTTATCCTGAGGCATGACGAGACGCAAGCAGCCACAGCAGACGTTGTGGGAAGGTATCGTAGCCGAAGACGTTAAGTCGCTTTGGGAACCTTGGAGGATTGTGGCGGACGAGCTTCTGGATGATGAGGAACTCGTCGACTGCGTGCACGAAGCACAAGGACAACGGCGCCAGAACAGCCACACCAGAGGTCGTTCGCAAACACCGGCTGAGATGGCGCTGCGGCTGTTGCTGCTCAAGCATGTACGCAACTGGCGCTATGACACCTTGGAGCGGGAAGTCCGGGCCAACCTCGCCTATCGCGATTTTTTGCAGAATCGGATTAGGCAAGGTACCGGATGCCAAGACGTTGGCGCGCATTGAACAGGCGATCACCGGTGAGGTGATTGGCGATCTGCATCGGCGACTAGTCGAACTTGCGCGCGAGAAGGATGTCATTGCAGGCAGGAAGATGCGGGTCGATACCACTGTCGTGGAAACCAATATTCATTACCCCACTGACTCCAGCCTGCTCGGTGACCGCGCGCGTGTGCTCACGCGGACGATGACGAAGATTGAGACGCGGGCAGGCAAGCTGAAGCGTAGCGTGCGAAACCGGATGCGTAGCGTGAACAAGCGTGTGATCGCAATCGCATTTCTGCGCGGCGCAAAGGCGAGGACGGCGAGGAAGATCGGAAGAAGCATTACCGCGAGTTGCTCCGCCTGACCCGGCAGATTCTCAATGATGCGCAGCGCGTGGTCGCTGAAGTGGAAGGCTTAAGTTGAGGTAAGAAGCGAAAGCTTCAGCCACTCACGGCGACACTGACGGAAATGGCGAGCCGAGTACGGCAAGTAGTCCTGCAGACGACGGCACGCGTGTTCCAGGGGCTGCACAGTTGCCGGGAAAAATCGTCAGTGTGTTCGAGCCGCACACCGGGATCATTCGCAAAGGCAAAGCAAGCAAACCCACCCAATGGCAAGCTGGTAAGGATACAAGAAGCAGAGAACCAGACATCATCCATTATGAAGTTTTCGATGGGCGCCCAAGCGACCGCGGCGTTACTGCTGCCGGTGGTTGAAGCGCACGAACGGATTCTCGGGAGAGTGCCCAGGCTAGTGGCGGCCTATGCTGGTTTCTACTCGCAGGCACAAGAACGCGCAGCGCAGCACAAGGGCGTGAAGTGGGTGGCGGTACCGAATCGCAGCACGCGTAGTCCGGAGCGAAAGAAACTGGAAAAGAACCGCTGGTTCAAAAAAGCTCAGTCGTGGAGAACTGGCTGCGAAGGACGCATCAGCGTGCTCAAGTGCCGCCACGGCCTCAGTCGATGCCGCTATCGTGGCGTCGACGGCATGAAGCGCTGGGTTGGGTTCGGAGTGATTGCCGACAACCTAATCAACATCGGGAATGTATTAGCGGTGCCCCGTGCGTGACTAGGGCGACGGTGCCGCCCCCGCTCCTGCGGGAGCGAGGGCGGGAGATCGCCAGCCGAACTCGACTCAACCAGCCGTGAAGAGTTCCCTGCGCGGGTCCGACAAGGTCATTTTGCGACGGAAAGTAGTTGGCCGACTTGCAGAGACGTTCGCAGTACAAGAGTTTGGCTCCCATCTAGAATTCGAACGTACTACCTTGCGGTTAACGCCGTAGAACCAAGGTTATCTTCACTGCCAGAAATCTCGGCTCTCTGAGAGGGATCAGCAGTCAGTTATTAAACAATCGGGAGCTACTGGTGTTTAGGGAAAACAGTCGTCTAATCACACATTCATTGATTGACACCTTGAGTAACATGCCGATTCCTCAAGATGGTTGTCGATCCGTTCCTGGGTTCACGAAGGCCGGTGAAGACCATTCTGCGTTTCGTTGGACGAGCTTCGCACATGTCAATTCACCACATCTCTAGAACTGCGCTAATAAAAGCGGAGAACGCGGGTACTACTTAGATCTTCCAATGCACCAATACAGTTGCGAAGGGGCGATCCTTGGTGTTTTGGTGGCTTTTACGCTTGAATACCACTTTGCTTGACCGTTCACGTAAATGATTGGAGGACGCCCAGCAAGTTCGTTGAATGCACTGAGCGCCGAGAACTCGCTTCCGTCCTGGCTAAACGAATTGAAGATGCTCGTCGCAGAGTAGTCGCTGCCATGTGGTCCGAACGTATTACCGATGGACTCACGATCGAAACTGTTCCAGGTAATCTTTCCGAGATACTTTCCATGTTGACCGAAGACCGACGCCCCTTCCACAGCCGCACTGGACAGCGGCCGGCCGGGCAGAACTGCTGGTGGCACCGGTGTGGTGGCGGTAACTATAACAATTGTGAACTCTGCATACCAACTGTCTTGTTTCTGCGAATCCTGCAAGAGTACGCCGATGAAACTTTGGCCGGCATCAAACGTATCCATCTTTGCGTAGAATGAATCTCCCGCAGTCGATTTTCCCTGTACAACCAAGATCGATTCTGTACGTTGAAAGGCGAAAGTTCCCCGGTCCATAGTCACTCCTTGACGACTGATCGTGTACGCACCCGTGAAAAGGTTCCCAGTCGTTGACAGCCCGCTGAACTCAAGCTGCAGCTTCTCCGAAGAGTCGCGGGGTTGCAGCACACCGGTATATCGCACGCCCAGAGTGAACGTCCCGCTCACATTGATGGTTGTCTCGTTGCTCGTTGACGTGCCGATGCGAATACGAGTAGATACGTCACCGCCAAGTTGGTCGGGCACAACAACATTGATTTGATAAAGGCCGACGGAGCCCGGAGTGAGCCCGGCGTATACGACGTTTGCCGGCTTTCCATTCATGATCACCTCTACTTTTTGAATGGCGCTCGGCAGCGGCGAAATGGGTGCAGGCTCTCCCGCGAACGGAGTACCATCTACGTCACCCAACCCTGTGCAGTACAAAACTACGGTCTCGCCACCACGCGCGTATTTACCGCTCGCACGCTTGATCAGAGATGAATCGGAGTGCGTTGCAATTGCTTCACCCTTGCCGTCGGCTGTAATGGTAAAAATTCCAGGCGAGGAGTCTGCAATTGGTATCGAGGCGGACGCCGTACCGCCATTGGCATCACGAATAGTCAGCCTCGCCGAACCATTGGGCAGTTTGAAAGGTAGTTGAGCATTTATCTGGCCGGGCGACACGAAGCTGAGTGAAATCGGCTGTTCGTTTAGAAGGACGACCGTCCCAGCTAGTGTAGTCGGCAATGGCACGCTAGACGCCGTCCCTGTGGAAGTCGACAGACCACTGCCGAAGATTGTGATCAATGTTCCTGGTGCAATTGCACCGCTTTTAAAGGTCGCAGCGTTCACAACGCCGCCTACCACTGGTGCTGCTTGCGCATACGCACCGGCGACGACCACGGAAATAATGGAAAGGCGCTGCAACATGAGCGCAGACGTCTTCGGCGCTCGCGAGAAGTTGACCACTTCTGCTCGCGAGAAGTTGACCACCAAGGAGGCAGTCTGATGAAGGAGCATGCCTCGAACCCGGAAACGCCCCTGCCGGATCTGCCGACGGTGGTTCTATCCGGATCGGCGAGCGGGAGAGCGCCAGCGAGCCTGCAGTAATCGCGAATGCCAAGCCGTCCGCCGCCAGAAGACACAAGCAAGCTGGCGCGCTAAGAATCCAAGCTACGCCGCAGCCTACCGAATCGATCAACGTCACAACAACACACCTGATCCGGAACCGCTCCGCATACCCGCGCCGTTGAACCAACTGCCCTGGGACCTCGCGAAGACGAGTTCGGCGGCAAAGGCGCTGATTTCATTGCACTTGCCTGCTCACTACTCAGGCAAGCCGCGAAAGACCAGTCATTCATCTATCCCATTGATACAGCAGGGGTTCTGCGCAACAGCGCCGCCACGCCGCAAAAGACCCGATCCCAGCCCGCGCATACTGAAACCCGTGGCGCAAGCGCTGGAGTTTCATCAACTGGATTGCCGCCTGGAGCATCTCCGGGTCCGCCACCGGGCACGATTCCGGCAACTGCTGGCATCGTTGGCTGAGACCGGCCAGCAAACCCCAATCATCGTTATCCCCTACGAGCAGCGCTATTTGGTGATCGATGGACATCAGCGCATCGCCGCGCTGAAACAGTTGCGGCGCGACACGGTCAACGCGCTCGTTTGGGAGATCAGCGAAGCAGAGGCATTGCTACTGGCGCATTCGCTGCGCATGAACAGCGAGCCGGAAACAGCGCTCGAACAAGGTTGGCTGCTGGCTGAGATGGAAGAAAAGCTCGGCTACACGATCGAAGAACTAGCGCAGCGTTTCGACCGAAGCTCGACATGGGTGGCGCGCCGTCTGGCGTTGGTGGAAACATTGCCGGAAGCGGTGCAGCAGCAGGTCCGCGAAGGACGCATCGCGGCGCAGATCGCCATGAGGTATCTGGCTCCGGTGGCGCGAGTCAACACGGAGCAGTGCGTGCGGATGGCGGACGTATTCGCACAACATCCCTGGACC
>DASQLD010000146.1:0-7125 GCA_035630195.1 Bryobacteraceae bacterium | reverse complement strand
AGTGCTCATCCCACGTAGCATGCCAACAATCCCTCATTCCCTCCTTCAGAAGCTGCTCTTACTTTGGTTTGCGCAGTTCGAGGATGAGGCGGGTTTCGAAGCATTACAGGAGGTTCGGACTCAGATCGTTGAGCGGGCACGTTATCGACTTCCCGATCTTATGATCTGTCCCCGACCACTGCCGTCCGGGAGGATTTATAACGTTGTTCCGTGGGCAATCATTGAAATTCTATCTCCGGATGACACCCTAACTGACACGCTCGATCGATTCGAGGACTACAAACAAATAGGCGTAACGGGTTTAGTGTTGATGGATCCGGAGAGATACATCACGTACGAGTTTCGTGTTGCATCGTTGATCGCGCGGCCATTTAAGATTCTCGATCTTCCTGACGCCCGCACCGTCCCCTTCGACACCAATCAAATATTTGCGCAGCTCCGGCAAAAGCTCGGGCAAAATCTTCATCACTCCTGAAAGGCGTTTTCCTCTCGAGGCATATCCGTCACGAAGAGGAAGAAGTGAGAACCAACATCATCAACGGAATGGTAGCGGCTGCTCTAGCGCTGTTTACTGTGACGCAGAGCGTCGCCGCGAAGCCTGTTACAGAGGGAACCCTACTCGCGCTCGCCAAGGACAGTCAAGCGAGCCGTGAGTGTCCCCTGAAGAGGACCGACGTGAAGGCCGATGTCAGCGGCTTCATCGCGCGGGTGACGGTCACTCAGGAATTTCACAACACCGCGGCCGACAAGATCGAAGGCGTCTATGTATTCCCGCTTCCACACATGGCGGCAGTCGACACGATGGATATGTATGTCGGCGATCGGCATGTGAAGGGCGTAATCAAACGCCGGGAAGAGGCACGTGCGATCTATGAGGCGGCTCGCGATGCGGGCAGGATGGCGGCGATGCTCGACCAGGAGCGCCCGAACATCTTCTCGCAGCACGTGGCCAATATTCGTGGCGGCGAGAAGGTTCGAATCATCATCAGCTACGTGGAGCGCTTGAAATACGAGGACGGCTCTTACGAGTGGGTATTCCCGATGGTTGTAGGTCCTCGCTACATCCCTGGAACTCCGGTGAGTAAGGTCGGTGGTGGTTGGTCTCCGGATACCGATCGCGTTCCTGACGCTTCAAAGATCACACCTGCAGTCGCTCGACCGGGGACGAGAGCAGGTCACGACATCTCCGTTGCCGTCAGTGTGGATGCCGGAGTGCCGATTCAGAACCTGTCGTCCACGTCCCATGAGATCCTCGCGGAACGGCCGGCCATCCAGCGCGCGAGCATCCGCTTGAAAGACAAAGATGTCATTCCGAACAAAGACTTCGTGCTTCGATATGACGTGTCGGGCTCGAAGATCGAAGATGCCGTGCTGACTCATCGCGCGGATCGTGGCGGCTTTTTCACGATGATTCTTCAACCGCCCGACAGGGTCAAAGTGGAAGACATCACTCCCAAGGAACTGGTTTTCGTGCTGGACACATCAGGTTCGATGTCAGGCTTTCCGATTGAGAAGGCGAAGGAGACGATGAAGCTGGCGCTTGAGGGCCTGTATTCAAAGGATACGTTCAATCTGATTACGTTTTCCGGCGATACACACATCCTGTTCCCACAACCTGTGGCCGCGACGGCTGAGAATCTGCGTTCTGCCCAAGCTTTTCTCGCATCGCGACGTGGCGGTGGCGGGACGGAAATGATGAAGGCGGTCACTGCGGCTCTTGCCCCCAGTTCCTCCAAGCAGCATGTTCGCGTTGTGTGCTTCATGACTGACGGCTACGTCGGGAACGAGGCGGAGATCATTCGTGAGATTGAACGCTATTCAAACGCTCGCGTGTTCTCGTTTGGAATCGGCGGCTCTGTTAATCGTTATCTGCTAGACAAAATGGCGGAGGCTGGTCGAGGGGAAGTTGAGTATGTAGCTTTGAATGGCGACGGCTCGGCTGCGGCCCGACGATTTTACGAGCGGGTGCGGAGTCCTCTGTTAACCGACATAACTGTTGAGTGGGGCGATCTGCCGGTCGTTGATGTGTATCCGAAACGAATTCCCGATGTTTTCAGCGCAAAGCCAATCGTGATTACAGGCCGCTATACAGGAGCTGCCAAGCGCAATGTGCGACTTCGCGCGACGTACGCTGGCCGACCGGTGACACGCGAGATTCTCGTCGACTTACCGGCCGCGCAACCCAAACACGACGTGTTGGCCACGTTGTGGGCTCGGACGAAGATCGACACGCTGGCTCATGAACTGAACACACGAGAGGAGATCACTCAACTCGGGCTCAACTATCGCTTGATGACGCAGTTCACATCGTTTGTAGCGGTGGAAGAGTCGATCGTAACGGAAGGAGGCAAGCCCAGGCGCGTCGAAGTTCCAGTTGAGATGCCGGAAGGAGTCAGCTATCAAGGCGTTTTCGGTGAAGCCGCATCGATGATGGGCGGGGCAGGTACAGGCTCGCTGAAGCATTTCCGCCAAATAGCGGGATTTGCCGCCAACAGCGCGATGGTGACAATGCAGGTGAGTCCACCTGCGGCGCCACCCGCGAAGAGGGCAGAAATTAAGGTGAGAGACGAAATGCTGTCGGGCGGATTGCCGCGAACACTCAAGATCGATCCGACGCTCCTGAAGCAGACGGGCAAAGTCATGGTTCAGATCTGGCTGATCGACTCGACTGGGGCGACACTCGCCAGTCTGAAGAAGATGGGCTTGGAAATCACCAAGATGCCTGGAGCGATGAAGCTGGTGATGGGCCGAATCGATGCCTCAAAGTTGAAAGCGTTGAGCGAATTGGCTGCCGTCAAGTACGTCGCGCCCGTACCTGTCGTTCGATAGAGTTCTTCTCTTCATCCTCGGCGCAGCCACGGTAGGCTAGAAGTTTGTATGAATCGCCGCAACTTCTTGACTACCGTGGCTGCATTGCCGTTTGCAGGTTCAGCCCGAACCACGAAACCGAATATCGTACTCATTCTCGCCGACGACCTGGGTTACGGAGACCTCGGTTGTTATGGACAGAAGTTGGTCGCAACGCCGAATCTGGATAAGTTTGCGGCGGATGGTGTGCGGTTCACGCAGTTCTACTGCGGGAGCACGGTTTGTGCCCCATCGCGCTGCGCGCTTATGACGGGAATGCACATGGGCCACGCTCGCATTCGAGGTAATGCGCGGACAGATCTACTCCCTGAAGATGTTACAGTCGCCGAGATTTTGAAGAACGCAGGCTATAAGACCTGCCTTTCCGGAAAGTGGGGACTAGGGACTGCTGGGAATTCTGGAATTCCGAACCGACAAGGCTTCGATGAGTTCTACGGCTTCCTCGATCAGAAGCACGCGCATACACAGTATCCGACACAACTGTGGCAGAACGAGGAGGAGATATTTCTCGACGGAAATTTCGGGCCGGTCAGGAAGGACTACGCGCAAGAGCTGTTTACGAAGCGGGCGCTGGACTTTCTCGATCGAAGCAAGACGGGTCCATTCTTCTTGTTTCTGTCCTACACGACGCCGCATGCTAACAATGAGTTGACCCGGCAGACCGGGAACGGAATGGAGCTACCCGGCGATCATCCCTATCAGGACAAACCCTGGCCAAAACCGGATCGCGATTTTGCTGGTACGGTGAGCCGGCTGGATCGCGACGTCGGTTCGATTCTCGCAAAGATCAAAGAGCTAGGAATCGATGAGGACACGATCGTGTTGTTCGGTAGCGACAACGGACCTCATCGCGAGGGCGGGAACAATCCCGAGCTGTTCGATAGCAATGGCCCATTGCGGGGCATTAAGCGTGATCTATATGACGGAGGGATCCGTACGCCGTTTCTTGTCCGTTGGACCGGCAATATCAAGCCAGGACAAGTGAGCGATTCCGTTTGTGCTTTTTGGGACATCCTGCCAACGTTCGCTGAACTCGCCGGTGCGAAGGCGCCTACGGCGATCGACGGCATATCGTTCATGCCAGCGCTGCACGGTCGCGCCATGGCTTCAAGATCGTACCTGTATTGGGAGTTTCATGAAGCGGGTTTCTCGCAGGCGGTACGCTTCAAAAACTGGAAAGGAGTTCGGCGAAAGAACCGCCAAGCGCCCGTAGAGCTTTACGACATTTCTGCCGATACAGGAGAGACAAGAGATGTCGCCGCTTCTCATCCGGAAGTTGTGAAAAGAATCATGGAGATCATGAGTACCGCCAGAACGGAATCAAAGACTTTCCCAGTCCGAGAACGCCCGTAGTACTAATGACAAGTTAATGTTTGCACAATCTTGCAACGGATCGAGCCGGTGCGCATCCATCATGTAGGGGTGCTATTCTGGCACTCATAGGCATGGGCCAAGGGAGTGGTCCGAAACGGAGGTAGCTCGTGGACGATCGTTTAAAAGAACTGATGCAGGAACTCGGTAACGCGATCAACGAGTCTCTGTCCGATTCCGAGCGTATCGCGGCATCCATCGGAGAGATTAAACGTTCTGGATACGACGTCTTCCTTGTCCTAGAAGCTACGATAGGGTTCAACAAGCGCGACGAAAACGCGGAAGATGACGATGACGAATCGGCGGAACCCGAGTCGGAAATCCAGGAATTCGAATCCGGCAACAAGATCAAGTGGACTTCGCAAGATCACAAGTTCTTACGTGAGTTGAAGATTGCCGTCGACGAAGAGAAGTAGCTCCTCAGCAACCCAACTCACAGTAAACATCCCAGGTTTTGGCTACTGCGGTTCCCCACGTGAACTGTCGGGCTCTTTCTAGACCCCGTAGTCGAAGCTTTTCCGCGTGTTGCGGCTCCCCCACCAATCGATCTAGTTCTACTGCAATCTGGTCGGTGTTTAAAGGATCGACTAGAATTGCTGCGTCTCCGCATACTTCAGGGAGGGCGGACGCATTCGATGCGATAACCGGAACCTGATAGGCCATCGCCTCAAGCACGGGCATCCCGAATCCTTCATCGAGAGAAGGAAACACGAAAACTGATGCTCGTCGATATAAGTTGTCGAGTTGGTGCTTATTCACGAAGCCTGTGATCTGGACGCGTTCGTCCGCCTTGCTAAGTTCTCGCTCAGCTCCATATCCCGTCGATCCAGCCAAGACAAGTTTCCAATCCTTCGGCAGAATTCGGAATGCTTCGATGAGTCTCGCAATGTTTTTGCGGGCTTGAATGGCTCCCACATGCAAGACGATACGTTCTCTCGGAGGTTCGTTATGGCGAGACGTTGGGATCTTTACACCGTGATGGACAACTCTTAGACGATCCCATCCGACGTGTAGAAGTCGGTGGACCTGTTCAGCCGTGAATTGTGAAACGGTGATGATCATGTCTGACGATCGCGCGGCCTCGTGAGCCTGCTGCGTGAAGCGTTCTCGGAACTCCGGCGAAGAATACTCACCGGTCATGACGAAGAGATCGTGAAATGTTGTGACGGATCGGGGGGGACGCCACTTCGGTAGCCGCTGATTCAGTCCGTGAAATAACTTCGGGCGGGCGGGCCAACCATCCAACAGCAGTCGGCGTTTGCAGTTTCGAGGAACCGGCGTTTCCAACGAACGCAGCAATCGATGCGGACGGTAGAACCATTGAAATTTCTGGTCCGGGTGCGCTGAGGTAAGGCCGTGGAGGATCTCTCGGCAGTAAACTCCTACGCCGGTGAGCTGTGAACCTGCGCTATAGGTAGCATCGAGTGCGATCGACAAGCTTCATTATTGTAGGTCTGGCGCATCTACGCCATAGTCCTTCAGCTTGCGGTACAAAGTTGTTCGGCCAATGCCAAGGAGACTGGCTGCCATTGTGCGATCTCCTTTGGTGTAACGCAACGCATCGATGATGGCGCGCTTCTCGAGTTCCGGAAGGGGCACGATGGGAGAGGGATTGAACATTCCTCCCGGAGATTGGTTGACGGCTTTTGCGAAAGCGAGCACATCTGTTTGCCGCTGATCGAGGGTCACCTGCTGGTGCACATGGTTGACCAGCATCGTGGGAAGGTCCTGAGGATTGAGCACGGGGCCCGAGTTGACCGCTACCATGTGTTGAATACAGTGCTCCAACTGGCGGACATTGCCAGGCCATTCATAGGAGTGCAACACTTGCATGGCCTCGCTGGACATGACGTGGCCGCGACCATACCGCCGCAGGAAGTGCTCGACCAGATCCGGGATGTCTTCGACGCGAGTTCTCAAGGGAGGAAGACGGAGCGTGATCACGTTCAATCGAAAGTAGAGATCCTGACGAAACGTTCCCTTCTCAACTTCCGCGGCGAGGTTGCGATTGGTTGCCGAGATTACCCTGAAGTCGGAACGGCGCACGTGATTTGCTCCGACGGGACGAAACTCCTTTTCCTGCAACACTCGTAGGAGCTTGGCCTGGAGATCGAGGGGGAGCTCTCCAATCTCGTCGAAGAATGCAGTGCCTCCGTTGGCCATCTCTATGAGTCCCATCTTGGCGTTCGCTGCGCCCGTGAAGGCGCCTTTCATGTGGCCGAAGAGTTCGCTCTCCATCAGCGGGCCTACGAGCGAGGAACAATCCACTACAACGAACGGTCCCGGAGCGCTGCGATTATGTACTGTCTTGGCGATCAGTTCCTTGCCGGTACCCGTTTCTCCAAGAATCAGGACCGGCCAGCGGCTTGAGCTCATCTTCTCGATTTGTTGAAGGACGAGCTGCACCTTGGGCGAGCGCCCAATCAGGACACGTGGCTTCTCCAGCAACGCAGGGGTGTGCATCCGTCATGGAAGTGCGAATGCGAGGAAGAATTTCTCAGTGGGTCGTCTCGTCGAGACGGACTATGAGACTCCCTGTTCCCTCACCGCGAAGTTGAGCCGCGTCGGCCTGGGCCTGTTCCTCCGTCTGGTATTCGCCGACGAGGACACGATACATAGGAGGGTCGCCTGCCCGCTCGATCATGCGCGCGGTTCCAAATCGTGTCTTCATCTGGTCCCGCAAGGTAGCAGCTCGAGCCTGTTCGCGGAAGGCTCCAACCTGGATAGCAAAGAGGTCCCGCTGCTTATCGAGGTTTTTTGGAGCGGCGATCACAGTGAGCTTTACTTTTGTAATTCCAGGTCCTAGCAAGTCGATCTCGCGAGCAGCAGCCCGTGACAGATCGATGATTCGGCCACGGATGAATGGCCCTCGATCCTGAATACGAA
>DASQLD010000145.1:0-6103 GCA_035630195.1 Bryobacteraceae bacterium | reverse complement strand
TGGAGCAGCGGCGCCGGCGTTTCAACAGGCCGTAAAGAGTGATCCGCGCTTTGCCCAGGCTCGCGAGAATCTTGGCCAGGTGCTCCTCCAGACCGGAGATCTTGCGGGCGCCGCTGAACAGCTAGACGGCGCGATCCAGCTATTCGGAGAAACGGAGGAGGCTGCGTACACGCGATACTTGCGGGCGAGAGTGCACTCCGAGGCTGGCGAGATGAAGGAGGCAGAGGCTCAGTTGCGGCGCGCGGTGGCGCTTCGTCCCGAGTTCGCTGAAGCATGGTCCGATTTAGGCCAAGCGCGCGACGATATAGGGGACGATGCGGGCGCGCTGTCCGCATTGCAGCGTTCCGTCGAGATCAATCCGGATGGCGCGGTAGCGAGGACGCGACTCGGGTCACTCTATCTGCGACTTGGCAAGGCGCAGGATGCGATACCTCATCTCGAAAGGGCGGTGCGATTGAGTCCTGACAATCAAACGGCGCTAAACAGTTTGCAGCTTGCCTTGCGTGAGATTGGACAAACGGACCGAGCCGATCAGGTGAAGACCCAGCTCGCCGAGATCTTTCGCAAGCGTGATCGCGCGAGTGAGCATGCATTGTCTGCGGTGAAGCTGAACAATGAGGGCTCGGAGTTGGAGAAGGCAGGCAATCTTGCTGGCGCGGCAGAGAAGTACCGCGCGGCGCTGCAGCTGAATCCAGGGCATGCAGGAATACGAGTCAACTACGCAATTGCTCTACTGCGTCTTGGAAAATGGGAGCTTGGCTTGAAAGAGCTGCGTGAGTCGGTACGCCAGGATCCATCGAATGAAAAGTTCCGTAGGGCTCTTGAGGACGCGCTCAAGCAGGCTCCAGCGACATTTCGTGGGGTGAAATAGAGCGGCTTTGTCGCTACTCATGACCCCTCGCTTTATCCCCGCGCCGAGACGGCACGACCAACTGATCGCCAGGAAATACAGAACGCCGATTCTGGCACCCAGTATCTGAGCGCCTTCACCAACACCTTTGTGCCGTCGGTAAGGTCCAGTGGAGTCGCTCACTCATGCGCGAATTACTCGCTTATTGATGAGAACAGGATGCAGGTCGCTGCCTTGTATCGCTCGATGGCAGCCGACTCCCCGCGAAGACAGATCGTATCAGGAGCTGGGTTCGCCATTTGCGGGCGCCTGGCCCTGGTAGCCGACAGGCGCTAAACAGAAGCTGGCGGTATTGCCAAAATCTTGCTGACAAAGAATCGGGCGGGCCAGTTGTCGGTCAGCTTCCTTGAGTTGGACGACCTGGGCAAACCGTTCACGGCGCATTTTGGACGAGGGCACACGATCTAGCCAGATGTTCAGCGGTAGGCTAAAGGTCGTCGAGATCATCCATGAAACGCACGTTCAGATCACGAACCAAGTACATCGGACGGCCCGGCCTCTCGGCTGTAACAAACTCATCGGCACGCAAAAGGAGAGCTGCCGCAAGATGAAAACTATCCATCGCGCTGGTGTTATATGTTTCCGCTAAATGCAGCCCGACAGTCACTATAGCCTCGAGATCTTTGGACCATTCAAGGGCCGACTCCATGAAGAACTCCTGCATAACAGCACGCGTAGCGGGAACCCCTGATAAGCAACTTTCGGATAAGCTTCCAGGCGAACGAAAACGCTCGTAAGAAATCTTCGCTTATGAGAGGCTAGTACTCGTAAGGCCCGATCGGAATTGGGCTGATCATTGCGGGAGGCGGCAATAAGAATGTTAGCGTCGAGAAACGAACGGATCAACCGGTCGCGTCCTCATCCTCGATGAGGCGTTCAAACTCCTGGCCACTGAGGAGTTTGATCTCGCCCCGTTTTGCAGCCGCTTCGATCTGTTCCCGAAGCTTGTAGAGCCGATATCCGAGCGCGGAGACAGGCCTTCCGTTGTAGCTAAACGGAGTTTCCAATTCGAGGGCGCTGTCGATGCACTTCCATTCTACGGCAGAATCCTCGGTCGTGATGCCGATCACGCTCTGGAGTCAACGGCCACTGATCGTTTTAGCGATTGCCGTAACCCCTTACTTCTTCAGAGTTGCTTTGACATTGACCATGGCGCCGGGTTGCACGTTGAGATCTCGCGACCAGATGTTGGCTCCGCTGCGGACTGTGATCTTGTGAAGGCCCGGAGGGAGCTTTGCCGTGCTTGGGGTGTTGCCGATGAACCCGCCATCGATCTCGACTTCTGCATCGGGAATGTCTGAGCCGATTGTGACCGATGAGATTTCGCCCGCCGGAATCGCGGCTGCCGACGCAATTTGAACGGGCGCCGCGCTTTTGGCGGTTTTCAGCGTGTGCTCGGCGTCGGTGAATACTTCGAGGACGATTCCTTTGTTAATCGTCACGTCTTTGCCTTTGCGCATCAGGAAGAAAGGAGCGGCCGGCCAGAACAGGACCGCAGCGCCGGCGGTCATGACTCCAGTGCTCAGCCCTTTCCCCTCACCTTCTTTCTTCTGCATCGTGTAACGCAATGGGAGCGACTCCCCGTCGCCTATGCGGACCTTATCGATTGAGAAGTCGAGTTTACCGGATCGCCCCATGCTTCGCTTTGCCGACGCGAGCACAACGGTTCCGACACAGGCGCTTCCCTGAGCAATCACTACCGTGTCGTTAATCTTCACATTCTCGGTTACCGAAAGCTGGACCGGCTGACCCTGGTCGGCAGTTGCAGAAGAAATTGTCTGTTCAAGCCGGCAGGCAACTTTGGTACCGCTCGGAATCACTACATCCCCAAAAGACACACTTGCGAGCGTCAATGCGCCGCAGACGATTCGGAACAATTGATTTTCTAACATGTAAGTTCGCGTCTCGATTACTTAACGCGAAACGATACGTGGGAGCGGCTCAGCCGGGGGGACAGATATAATCGGTCCAGTATGGCAGCGGCGCCAGAGTTACATGCGGCGGAGATCGTCGACTTGAGTCGTGTGACCGTCGAAGATTTGGAGCCGGTGCTAGAAGAAGAGCGCATCACATGGCGGTCGACCTTGCGATGGGACTTCGGTTCCTCAGCCGAGCTTGTCCGGCGCTTCGTACGCATTCAGGCGCTGGGCGGCTTTGCGCTACTAATTGGCGGTCGAGTTGTCGGCTACACCTACTATGTTGTGGAGGATCGCAAAGGCTTGATTGGCGATCTCTACATCCTTCGTGAGTTTGCCTGTTCCGAGTATGAAGACACGCTTCTGTCAGCGGTGCTCGAAGCTCTTGTGCTTGCGCCTGGCGTGAATCGCATTGAAGCGCAGCTCATGATGATGCGCGGTCCCTTTGAGCGCACTCTGCCGCTGTCGACCTATTCGAAGATCCATCCACGATTGTTCATGCTTGCCGATCTTGCGGATGTTCCGGTGCTCGCCGAAGGCAAAGCGGCGCAGGATTTCCGGTACCGCCATTGGTCCGAGGCGCGCCAGGAAGAATCGGCGGCGCTAATCGCGGCTGCCTACAAGGGCCATGTCGACGCGACGATCAACGATCAGTACAGTTCCGTGTCCGGCGCCCGCCGGTTCATACACAACATCGTGCAGTATCCGGGGTGCGGGAGCTTTTTCCTTCCTGCTTCGCTCATAGCGGATCGGCCCGATGGCGGAATGGCCGGCGTGATTCTCGGCAGCCTGGTTGCCGGGGATACCGGGCATGTCACGCAGGTTTGCGTTGCGCCACTTCATAAGGGTCAGGGAGTGGGGTACGAACTAATGCGGCGGTCGCTGTCGGTGTTCGCTCAGAATGAGTGCGAGCGCGTCAGCCTCACGGTTACGGCCGGCAATACGGAGGCGATCGAATTGTACCAACGAATTGGCTTCCGAGCCACACGGCGCTTCGCGGCGTATGTCTGGGAAGGCTTCTAATACTAATGAGAGTCCGAGACAAGGTAGCCATCGTGACGGGCGGAGCTTCGGGCATCGGCGCGGCCACTGCCAAGCTGCTAGCGCAGGAGGGAGCGCGCGTGGCAATTCTCGACACTCATCCCGCTGTCGAACCTCCGTTTGACGATGCAGTGTCCTTGCGGGCCGATGTTCGTTCGGAATCGGAAGTCCAGAGCGCCATCGAGGAGGTTGCTCGACGCTTCGGCTGTGTTGACGTGCTGGTGAATAACGCGGGCATCGCGATACGGCAAGCTGTCGCGGAGGCCGACGAGGCTTCCTGGACAGCGGTGGTGGATGTAAACGTCAAAGGAGCTTTCCTCTGCTCCAAACATGCGCTGCGATTCATGCCCCGATTCGGCAGTATCGTGCACATGTCGTCGGTTGTTGGGATCACCGGGGTACGTGACCGAGGCGCCTACAGCGCCGCGAAGGGAGCGCTGGTAGCGCTGACCCGGAATATGGCGATCGATTACGCCGATCGGCAAATTCGCGTAAACTGCATTTGTCCAGGGTTTGTGAAGACGCCCTTCATTCAAGGATTGATTGCCGACTCCGATCGCGAGAAGAAACTAACTGCAATGCACCCCATAGGTCGGCTAGGCGAGCCGGAGGATATCGCAAAGGCAGTCTTGTTCCTTGCATCCGACGATGCTTCTTGGATAACGGGGCATGCCTTGGTGGTCGATGGCGGTTTCTCTGCTGGACACGCGATTTAGGTTTGAATTCCGTGTGAAACATTGAGGTATATTAATCGATCCGAACGGCTTTGGGTCGCGTAGTATACATTGATTGTCAGCACACTTGCATACAGCGGCTAGGAAGGATATAGTCATCTAGTACAGCAGTCGTGTAAAGGACTAGTACCCGTCGAGCTTCTCGGTCGGGTGCGTGCTGTCAGAACACTTCTGTGTCAGGAGAGTGTAATGAAGAAATTCGCTTTTGTAGCCCTTTTCGCCGCCAGCGCATTTGCCGCTGAGTGGAAGGGGACCATCTCGGACTCTAAGTGCGCCGCCGCTCATGCGGACGCTTCCGAAAAGTCCATGAAGTGCGTCAACGCCTGCGTTAAAGGCGGTCAAAAGGCCGTACTCGTGAGCGATGGCAAGGTATTGAAGATTGCGAACCAGGACAAGGTGACAGAGCACCTTGGTCACAAAGTCACCGTCAGCGGCAAACTTGAGGGCGATACGGTTACCGTCGACTCCGTGACGATGGACTAGTTATTACTTTGCGGCCATCGATGCCGCAACGATAGGGGGCGAGTTCATTGCAACTTGCCCCTTGCTTCTACTTCCCAAACCTCCTCCACTTCCTCGCCGCGGATCCCATACACCCGTTCCTGTAAATTCATCGCTACACAGATGTGATTGGGAATGACTCGGACCTTCTCGCCAACTTGCCAGCGTTTCTTCGATTTCCGGGTATCGACGAAACCGTGTTCTTCGTTCATCTTTTCGAAGTAGGCGTCCGGCGCTTCCTGGATGATCCCGAATCCGTCTTCGACCGTGCGATCGGACGAGAAGGTTTTCGATCCCGCGTCCAGAATCACGCGATTAGAAACCGAGGTGGAAGCGACGGTAGTCAAGATAGAAGCGGCGCAATCAGCCCAGCCGCATGCGCCGGAATAAACTGTGTTGCGATCGTTGAAGATATAAGTGCCGGGGCGGATTTCATTCATCGACGCCAGGACATGCGAGAAATACAAGGCGGGCGTGGAACCGCCGCTGACAATCGATGGCTTCAGCCCTAGATTGTCTATGGTATAGATCGCTTTCTGGAGCAATCGTTCGACGGCGGCAAGTTGGACGTTGGCAATGGGGTCCATTGTCTTTATGTGACCCGGATAGAAAGCGATCCCGTCAAAGCGAAGTCCTTTCAAGCTGGTGGCTACGATTGCCAACTGCCGCAGGGCTTCTCCCGCTGTGACCCCCACTCGATGAAGCCCGGCATCGATCTCCAGGAGAACACCGATCTCGACTCCGGCTTCGGCCGCCGCAGCCGCAATCGCCCTCGCCACAATGGCGCTATCGATCGAAACTGTTAGACGTGTCCGCTCAGCAAGCTGCGCAAGCCGCCGGGTTTTGGCCGCTCCAAGCACGGGATAAGCGACGAGAAGCTCCGCGGGCGAGGCCTTCATCATTACTTCCGCTTCCGTCGTTTTCGCTACTGTGAGGCCAACCGCGCCCATTTCGATCTGCAAACGCGCCAACGCGGGAATCTTATGCGTTTTCGTGTGAGG
>DASQLD010000144.1:0-8484 GCA_035630195.1 Bryobacteraceae bacterium | reverse complement strand
AGGAGGACGATTTGGAAACCCGGGTTCGAATTTCGAAAGACGGAACGATCACTTTCCCGCTCGTCGGCGTTATCAGGGTGGGGGGCAAAACGCCCCAGGAGGCCGCCAAGGGGATTCGGGACATGTTAGCCAAAGGGTATTTGATCAATCCGCAGGTGACAGTGAGCGTGTTAGAGTACACGAAGTATCGGCTCACCGTCCTTGGACAGGTCCAAAAACCAGGCTCGTACGATTTCCCCGATCGAGAGCGGCTCACCCTCCTGGAAGCAATTGGAATGGCAGGCGGCTACACGCGCATCGCGGATCCTGGGAAAATCGTGGTCAAACGGATCTCAAACGGTAAGGAAAGCGTCTATCGAGTGAACGCCAAAAGGATGGCGAGCCGGGTGGATTCTTCGGCGTTCGAGGTGATGCCAGGAGATGTGATCACAGTTGGTGAAAGTATTTTTTAAGACAGCTCCGATTTCATGAACAAGCGGAACGAACATGCCGACGCGGCTTCTCAGCTATCGCTCATGGACTTTTCGCATGCCTGGAACATTTTGCGGAGCAAGTTGTGGCTTCTGGTCGTGTGTGTCGTAGCCGCGCTCCTGCTGGCGGGTGGTTACATCGCAGCATCGCCCCGCGTCTATGCCGCCAAGACGACGGTGCAGGTGGAGCAGGCGCCGGCGAAGGTGTTGAAAATCGAGCAGGTAACGACGGAAGACAGCGCCTCCCTGGAGGTAATGAAAACGCTGGAACAAAATCTTACCAGCGGTGCTTTGCTCCAGGAGGTAATCAGCGCCTTGAAGCTCAGCCCGCAGCAACTCGGGTTACCCAATCAAACAGGCGATGCTTACTCGGAGAATCAAATGATCCGAGCGCTCGAGCAGGCGGTGTCGGTGAAGCTGGTTCGAGGGACCCGATTGCTTACCATTACCGTCGAGAACGCGAACCCGAAGGTCGCCCAAGAGATTTCAGTGGGCATCGTCCAGCAGTACATTCGACGAAGTTTCAAGGAACAGCTCGGGGTTTCTCAGGAGGCCAACCGCTTCCTGGTTGAGGAATCCCAACGGCTCAAGCAAAAGGTGCAACAATCGGAGCAGGCACTCCAGGCCTACAAGGAGCAAAACCAGGCGGTTTCACTGCAGGACACGCAAAATATTACCGTAGCAAAGCTGAAAGAACTGAATGCCAAGGTTACGGAAGCGAAAAGCGCGAGGTTAAAAGTGGAATCCGATTATGCCCAGGTGCAAAAAATCGGAACGGATCGTCCGGCAGACTTATTGGCAATTCCTTCTATCGCGGAATCGAAAGACGTGATCGAGCAGAGAGACAAGCTCGCGGCCCAGGAAGCGCTCATTGCTAATCTCTCGCAGCGTTACGGGCCCCTTCATCCCAAATACATCCAGGCTCAAAGCCAGAAGAAAGAACTGGAGGCGGGCCTGAACCGGATCGCGGTCCGCGGCGCGGAATCATTAGCGACGATTTACGAGGCCGCGAAGGAGACCGAAGCAAAATTCGAGCAGGCGTTGAAGGAGCAGGAGCAGAAGGCCCTGGAGCTTAACAAGCTGGCCATTCCCTACAATGTCCTCGCCCGGGAAGTGGAATCTGATCGCGCACTCTATGAATCGGTGCTGACGCGTTTGAAGGAAACCGACGTGACGAAAAGTCTGAGTCAGGAAACGATTCGAATCGTGGAAGCGGCACGGTTACCCGACCGGGCGATCAAGCCCCGGCCGATATTTGCTTTAAGCCTCGCATTGCTTGGCGGATTGTTTCTCGCAACTGCAGCTATCTTTGCTTTGAATGCGCTCGATCGATCGCTCGGAACTGTAGACGCGGCCGAGGAGCGCCTGAACTTACCGGCCCTCGGCGCCGTGCCGAAGGCGGATAAGCGAGCATCCCTGGAGAAGGCCTTGCTCCTGCTCGACCAGCCGCAATCCGCCGTCGCGGAAGCTTTTCGCTCCCTGCGAACCTCTCTCTCATTGCTGGGGAATGAATCGGAGCGCCGCACGTTTCTGTTCACCAGCGCTGTTCCGGGCGAAGGCAAAACCTTTTGCTCGGTCAATTACGCTGCTTCCCTGGCGCAACAGGGGCTGCAAACGCTTTTGATTGATGCCGACCTCAGGCTCCCGTCTGTTCATAAGGCATTTTTCGCGGACTCCGACCATGCCGGTCTCGCCGACGTGATCTCGGGACAAGTGAGTTTTGATGACGCGGTGCGATCGGCATCCGTAGACAACCTGTGGATTTTGACGGCCGGAAATCGCGCGCCCAATCCGGCGGAGCTGTTAGCTGGGGGCGGATTCGGGGAATTGATCAAATCAGTCGCAAAAGAATTCGACCGGGTCGTGATCGACAGCGCGCCGGTCAACGCCGTGAGCGACACGCTCCTGTTAGTTAAGCATACGCAGTCAGTCTGCGTCGTGATTCATGCAGGGAAGACGCCGGATAAGGCGGTGCTTCGGGCTTGTCATAAACTTGAGGAAGCAGGTTCCCTTCCCGTCGGTTTTGTCCTGAACCAACTTCCGCTGCATGCTGGGGTTGGTTATTACTATCATTATTCCTCCGGCGAGTACGGTCGTGGGGTTTACGGCGCGCCCGAGCCGGCAAAGGTCTAGCCTATTCGCCAAAAGCTGCTGCCCCAGGCGATTCCCAGATAGGTCGCGGCGTAAAACTGAAGCGACGCCATTTGGAGCGGGAAATCGACGACCGCGTGGAGAGCGACTCCGACCAGGGCCAGAGCGCTAGCGAAAAGAAGCAGGCGGTCCGTTGTCCGCATCTGTCGTCCTAAGCTTTTGTAATTCCGGAATCCGACAAGGATCCCGCCGAAGAGGAGGATGCTCCACACGATCGCTCCGACCCAGCCCCATTCGATGGCGGCTTGCAGGTAATCGTTATGCGCATGAGTCCAGACGCCCGCGATTCGATCTCCCAAATGATTCGTGTAGTGAGGAAACGCCACTCCGAAATTACCGGCGCCAATTCCCCAGGCGCCGGCATCCGGGAGCATCGTGACGGCGGCTTGCGCTGCCAATAATCGCGGATTGTCTGGACCGAAAAAGGCGCGCATGCCGGTCCATTGAGAGGCGGTTCGGTTCCAGCCGAAGAAAATCGCGGCGGCGAGACACACCGCAAGAACGAGAGAGACAAACAGAATCGCGCGACTAGGCGAGGCAGTCGCTCGCAAGAGCGCAGGCATCTGCCAAAGCCCAAACGCCAGAAGCAACAAAGCGGTCACGATCATGGCTGCCTTGGATGCGGCAACAAAGGAGGCCGCCACGCAAAGAAGCAAGGCAGCAGACCAGATACTGCGTTGTAATTGGCCGCCCCTGGCAAAGGCTAGGATAGTGAGTCCGGCGATTACCGGCAACACCAGGTTTATATAGCTGCCGGCATTGCCGTGGTAAAAGTAAGTCGCAAATGAAGTTTCGCCGATCTTGCTTGGATCCGTCCCTCGCAGTTTCAACCCTAGGATTTCCCGGCCGATTCCGACAGCCACGATCGATGTGCCGGTCAGGCCGATCGTCCAGAGGGTGCGCTTCCGCCAGACCCTTGACTGCAGTGCGTCGGAGGCGAAGGCGAAGATCCCGAGGACGGCTGTTAACCGAAACATTATCGGGATGGACTCGGTGCGGTCGAGAACACCGGGGCCGAACCTCCAGATGGAATCAATCGGCACGAAGCGGTGTTCCGCCCAGTCATAAAAATACTGCGCATTCACCACCGCGAACCAGCCTTGCAAGATGAGGAAGAAACAACAAACTGCCGCTGCCGGATGAATTTGCGGGAGTCTCCGTTGCACCAGACAGCCGAACAGCCAGAGCAAAATGATCGACCACGCCAGCCAGTTAAAAATCGGGACCGTCCATGAGCGGGTCGAACCATACAGCCATGGCGCTTCTACAATCGCGAAGAGGAAAAGCCAGCGCGGCAGGTCCACGAGGGCACTGGTCAGGCCGAAAGAAGGCTTCGAGTCTGGAGGCGCGCCCGACGAAGGAGACATCGAGCTCACCGTGATTGCGCGCTAACTTCTCGAACTATCTTGACGACCCGAAAGAGATCTTCCTCGCTCAGGTTCGATCCACTGGGCAGACATAGCCCATCCGCGAATATTTGCTCTGAGACTTCCCCTCCGAGACGCCGGCATTCGGCGAAGACCGGTTGCAAATGAAGCGGTTTCCAGATTGGACGCGCTTCGATGTTCACCTGTTCCAAAGCTAGGCGCACGTCTTCACGCGTCGCCCCAAACTCTTTCGGATCAATCGTGACGCAGGTAAGCCAGCAATTGGATTCGCCGTAGGCTGCCTGCGGCATCATCCGGACACCGGGTAACGTGCCGATTGTGTCCAGGTAGAACGCAAAGTTTCCGCGGCGCGCGGCGACACGATCGGCGAGGAGGCGTAGTTGTCCGCGTCCAATGGCAGCCAGAACATTGCTGAGACGATAGTTGAAACCGACAACGGAATGTTGGTAGTGCGGGGCCGGGTCCCGTGCCTGAGTGGCGAGAAATCGCGCACGCTCAATCATGTCTGAATCGTCTGAGACAAGCATGCCGCCGCCCGACGTGGTGATTATCTTGTTCCCGTTGAAAGAAAGCACGGCGCAGTTTCCGAAGCTGCCAGCTTTTCTTGCCCGATAGGTGGCGCCGAGAGCTTCAGCGGCATCTTCAATTACCGGCACCTGAAACTCCGCGCAGATCGGGAGGATTCGATCGTAATCCGCACATTGTCCATAAAGGTCGACGACAATTACCGCGCGCGGCAATTTGCCGCGGGCCGCCGATTGCTCCAGGGCTTCCTGGAGGAGATCGGGGTCCATTGTCCAGGTATCGGGATGCGAATCAATAAAAACCGGATTGGCCCGTTCGTAGAGGATTGGATTTGCTGTAGCGCTAAACGTCTGGGTCGAACAAAAAACGTCGTCGCCATCTTTTATGCCCAGAAGGCGCAAGGCCAGATGCAAACCGGCGGTGCCGGACGAAAGTGCAGCGGCAAAACGTCGCTCGATGTGGGGTAGCACCTCCTGTTCGAAGGCATCCACGTGAGGGCCAAGCGGCGCGATCCAATTGCTGGCGAACGCCTCCTTTACCAACTCCATCTCCTCCGAGCCGAGATGCGGAGACGAAAGGTAGATGCGCCGGGAGCCAAACTGGGGTGAAGGTGTCGATTGATCCATCTAGCAAAGAAGCCCCTGTTCAACAACTCTCGCCTTTAGCGCGGTTTCGAACGTGCGGACGCGCTGGCAAGCCGGAAGCGACCGTATCGCTCTCTATGTTGGCGATAACTGCTGCTCCGGCGCCAATCGTAACCCAGCTGCCAATTCGGACGCCCGGTATCGCCACGCTTCCGATTCCCATTAGAGTTCCTTCTCCCACGCGAACATCGCCGGCAAGACGAACCCCGGGAGCGAGATGTGTAAAATCGCCAATGATGCAATCGTGATCGACGCTTGCCCCCGTATTAATGATCGCATGTGCGCCGACCACCGTGTCAGGTTGAATAATTGCGCCAGCGAATACGACCGTGCCCGGACCAACTCGCGCTGTAGGGTCAACATAGGCCGTAGGATGGATAACGGTTACCCATGCGGCATCGAGCTCTAAGGCGATCTGCTTGCGCGTCCGGTTGTTGCCAATGGCCATGATGACCCCGGCCCCTCCGATTTCTTCGACCAACTTGAGCGGGCCTCTAATCGGGACTCCCAGAATGGAACTGCCTTTCCGGGTCGGATCGTCGTCCAAGACTGCGACCGGCTCATGACCGCTGGCCCGCAGGGCGCTGATTACGACCTTGGAATGGCCACCCGCGCCGATAACAACAATGTCCTTCATCGCTGGGTGCCCATGAATTCCGGCATGGTGCTGTGATCGTCCGCGGCGACTCCATGGCGCCCGAATACCCGTCCAACGGTCAGGAGCAGGATCTTCCCGTCCAGCCTAAAGCTCAGGTGATCCACGTACCAAAGATCGAGCGAGAATTTTTCCTCCCACGCCAGGCTATTTCGGCCGTTGACCTGGGCCCAGCCCGTAAGGCCCGGCAAAACTTCGTGGCGTCTCATCTGTTCCGGAGTGTAACGCGGAAGATACTGCATGAGAAGTGGACGCGGACCAACGAGACTCATTTCGCCGCGCAGAACGTTGAGCAGTTCAGGTAGTTCATCGAGGCTCGTGCCGCGCAAGAATTTTCCAAACTTCGTGAGTCGATCTGCATCCGACAGCAAAGCAATTCCATTAGAGTCGCGCGTCTCCGTCATCGTTCTGAATTTGAGCAGATAAAAAGGTTTGCCTCGAAAGCCGGGCCGTTCCTGTCTGAACAATACTGGGGACCCGAGGACGCATCGAACAACCACGGCAAGGACAAGCAAGACCGGCCAGGCCAGCAAAAGCGCAGATATCGTCAGCACCAGGTCCAGCAGTCGTTTACCAAACGCGCGATACATGATGACACGTGGGGCTATGGCGCGGCGGCGAGAAGCCGACGGTACTCGGAAATGACTTTATCGAACACGATGCGCTCATCGAAATGGGCAGCGGCAATGCGACGGCCTTCGTTGCTCATCGTCGATGCCAATTCTGGCTGGGTCAATATTTGCGTGATCGCAGCGCTCAGCGCCGTGACATCCCCGAATGGAACCAGAAAGCCGTTACGTCCGTGAGTCACGACTTCGCGGTTGCCTTTCACATCACTTACCACACACGGCACGCCCATCGCGCACGCTTCCATTACAACTCGCGGGAGGCCTTCAAAAAGGGAGGGCAAAACGAGGACATTCATGATGCGGTAGAGCATCGGCAGTTCAGCGTTAGACCGGTGTCCCAGGAACAAACAACGATCGGCGATACCATAATCTGCGGCAGCGCCGGGCTCGACGGCGTCTGGTTTGCCATGATCAGTTCCGCCGATGATCAGAAACCTGGTTGTTGAGCGCTGGGAAGCCAGGTGGGCCGCGGCGCTCAAAAAATCAGTAAACCCTTTGCGTCGCGCGGCCAATCTGCCAACGAATCCGACCACCTCTTCATCCGGGCTGATGCGCAGGGATTCGCGGTGTTGGATTACTTGTTCGTCCGAGATTGTCGCCGGATCGAATCTGCGGAAGTCGATGCCGTTTCCCAAGAGTTTAATCTTACCACGCGGACAGATCCGTTCCCGAACAGCCGTCTCAAGGTCCTCGGCGTTTTGAGACAGAATGAGATGAGAACAGCCCGCCGCAACTTTTTCGAGAAGGATATAAAACTGGCGCGCGAGCCGGCTCATACGCTCGTGAAAATAAAAACCGTGAATGGTGTTCACGATTATCGGCACCCGGGCCAAACGTGCGGCTAGCTGTCCGAGAAGTCCGGCCTTGGGAGTGTGCGTATGCACAATGTCGAAGCGTTCTCGCCGCATGACCGCATAGAGGCGAGCCAGAGAAAGGAAATCGGCAACCGGCGTTAACTTCCGGCTAATGGCAACCGGGATGTGTCGTATGCCGGCGGCTTCGATAGCAGCCACATGCGGTCCCGGAGAGGATATCCCGACCACATCAAAGCCCGCCGCCTTTAAAGCCAAAAGCTGATTGAGCAACAAGCTTTCCAAAGAGAGATCCACGGTAGTGATATGCGCAATTTTGCGGCCGGTCATAAGGAGTCGCCGTCCAGGTAGAGCCGATGCCATAACTCGAAGTTAAGCAGCAGCCAGAGGTGCGAATCCCAGACATGCCGTCCTTCCGCGTGCTCACGCCACAACCGCTCGATACCTTTGGTATTAAAATAGCCGCGAGCCCGAGCGCGGCCATCAAGGAGAACGCTGAAAGTGAACTCCTTCAGTTCTCCTCGAAACCAGGGATCTGTGGGAACTGCGAAGCCATGTTTCGGGCGCCGGAGTACTTCCGCCGGGATCACGTCTGCAAGCGCCAGCTTGAATATTCGCTTCAAGGAACCCCCGCTGATCTTGAGACGGCCTGGGATCTGGAAGGCCAGTTCGACCAGGCGGTGATCGAGTAGAGGGAGTCGGGCCTCCAGGCTACATGCCATGGTGGCCTTGTCCGTTTTTTCTAAATAAGCGTCCGGCAGCCAGGTTTTCAGGTCTACGTACATCAATCGATTAAGGTGGTCAGAGCAGGGAAACCGTTTCGCTCGATCGTAATAATACGCATACGGTGCAAAGGGTTTGTGGCCATCGTCCGCGACATTTGGCTGTAAGAGGTCAGTTAACATTTCCGGAGTGAACAGAGTAAGCCAGCCCGCATAACGGAGTGCTGGATCCCTGATCGGCAACGTTTCCAGAGCGCGCTTGGTTCGGCGCAACCGTGGCAGCCTGCCCGCAAATTCGGGAATAAGGCGGGAGGTCAGGAATTGGGGTAGACGTTGGTAACTGTTAGCGAAACGATCGGCGGCATAGCGTCGATACCCGCCAAAGAGCTCATCACCGCCGTCCCCCGAGAGCACTACTTTGACATGTTCCCGCGCGAAGCGACTTAAGAGATACAGCGGGAAACTAGCGGCATCGCCGAACGGTTCAT
>DASQLD010000143.1:0-2720 GCA_035630195.1 Bryobacteraceae bacterium | reverse complement strand
TACTGCGCGCCGCCGGAGTGAAAGTGCTCGGCGCAGGCTCCATTATCGATCGCAGCAGTGGCGCCGCGGACCTGGGTGTTCCTCGCGTTGCTCTCGAGAGCATGAGTGTGAAGGCGTATTCTGAGGCCGATTGCCCTCTCTGCCGGGATGGCGTACCCGTCGAGAAACCGGGATCGCGCAAGTCTTGACGCCCGATGCGGCGCATCAAACTGACGATCGCCTACGACGGAACCGAATATAAGGGCTGGCAGGTTCAGCCTGGTCTACCGACGGTCCAAGGTTTCCTTGAGGCGGCATTCCTCGACATCGAAAAAGCGCCTGTTCACGTGGCGGGATCCGGAAGGACGGATGCGGGAGTCCACGCTCTTGCTCAGGTAGCGGCTGTGAGCATTCGTAACCCTATCCCCACACGGAATCTTAAAAAAGCATTGAACCGGCTTCTGCCATTCGACATCCGCGTGAATGCCGTAGAGGAAGCGCACGAGCAATTTCATCCCCGGTTCGATGCCGTCTCCAAGACTTATGAGTATCGCCTGCATCGAGGCGAAGTGTGCTCTCCGTTTGCGCGGCGCTACTTACATCACCATCCGTATCCAATGGACGACAGCATGTTCATTGAAGCTGCAAGTCAACTTGTAGGAGAGTTCGACTTCTCTTGTTTCTCCGCTTCGGATGATCGCGACGCTGAGAAACGGTCGAAGGTGCGGCGTATTTTTGATTCTGAGGCCATTCTGACAGGCGAGCGACTGATTTACCGCGTGACTGGCAGCGGCTTTTTGAAGCACATGGTCAGAAACATAGTTGGGACGCTGCTCGAAGCAGGGAAAGGCAATGTGGACCGTGAACAGCTCCGCTGGCTTCTTACCGCGCCTCCGAATATCAAGGCCGGTCCTACCGCTCCAGCGAGCGGGCTGTTCCTTACCGAAGTGCATTACGGAAGTAACGATCCGGCAACAATCGGTACACGATCAAAACCGACAGTGGATGCATGAGTCCCGCTATCAAGAAAATGGGCGCATACGAATAGCGCATCACGATGTAACCTGTTCCGAGATTTGCCAGAATTCCTCCAATCGCGCCGCCCATCCCGGAGAATCCTGTAGCCGTCCCCATTTCGCTCCCGTGAAACAAATCTGTCGGGAGCGCCTGGATGTTGGAGACGAAGAACGCGTGGCCGAACGTAAGGAAACAAGTGGCCGCGATAGCCATCCATGCCTCGGGGACATGAGGAGCCGCGATAACCACCGGCATACAACAAGCGCCCATCAACATCACCGCTTTGCGTGCGCGAGGAAGCGACCAGCCCGCCTGCATCAATCGACCCGACAGCCAGCCGCCAAGAATGTATCCGATGTCGCCAAAGATGTAGGGAACCCAGGCATACTTGCCTACCATCGCAAGATCGAAGCCACGTTCTTTGCGGAGGTACTCGGGCAACCAGAAAATAGCGAAGTAGAGAACGGGATCGGTAAAGAATCGCGCAAGGATGAGTGTGTAGCATTCCCGCATTCGAATGACACGCTTCCAGTCCGGACGCGCGCCTTTCTCCGATACCGCCTCTTCCGCGATATCGGGCCTCTCCTGAGCGAGTAACCATCGATTGCGTGCCGGAGCTTCGTAAAGAATCAGCCACGCCACAAGCCAGACAATGCCGAGCGCTCCCGTAACGATGAACGACATGCGCCATCCGTAGGCATATGTTATTGTCGCGACGAGGTAAGGGGCGATGGCCGAGCCTATCGATGAGCCCGCGTTGAAGATTCCGATACCAAGAGCGCGCTGGCGGGCGGGGAACCACTCCGCCACTGCTTTGGCAGCCGCCGGCCAGTTTCCCGGTTCGGCCAATCCGAGCATGAAGCGAAATGCCCCTAGCGACCACTTCCCGACGGCGAAAGCGTGCAGCATCTGCGCCGCGGACCAGCTAAACATGAACACCGCGAAGCCAATACGTGTTCCCAGCCGGTCGACCACATATCCCGACCCGGCATACATAATCGCGTAGGCAACCAGGAACAGCGTCAGGACGTGCGAGTAGTCCTGTTCGTTGAGATGAAACTCACGCCTGACGTCCACGGATACGATCGACAGAGCGGTCCGGTCGAGGTAATTTATCATCGTCGCCAGGAAGAGCAGCGCCGCGATGACCCAGCGTAGCTTGGGAATCTTCATCGTGTTCTAAACTATCGCAGTCGGTCGGAAGTACGCGCTGCGAGAAATTCAAATGGAGTGAAACCTTTTTTGTATAACCGGGTCAGACAAGATCTGACCCGTTATGCTGTGCAACAAGAGTGTATTTCCTGGCTGGGAGACAGCGAGTAATGAGATTTCTGGTCGTCGAGGATAATCCGGCGGATGTCTATCTCCTCCGCGAGGCCCTGAGCCTTCAGGGGGGCCAAGTGGATTTGACTGTCGTAACTGACGGCGAACAGGCCCTGAAGTACGTCCAACGCAAAGGCGACTTCCAGGATGCTACCACCCCCGATCTGGTGGTTCTCGATTTGAACCTGCCGAAAAGCGATGGCGGCGATGTGCTTCGCTGTATACGAGAAGAGGCCAACTATGCGGGTATACCGGTAGTCGTGCTTACGTCTTCGGATTCTCCCAGAGACCGAAAAGCCATTGAAAGCCTCGGCGCAGATCGATTTATCACAAAGCCTTCAGACCTTGATGAGTTCATGGCGCTGGGACGAACTCTAATCAGCTTTCTCGGCGTGAGCAAA
>DASQLD010000142.1:0-8328 GCA_035630195.1 Bryobacteraceae bacterium | reverse complement strand
ACTCACAGATCCAGCCAAAATGTAGTGTAGACTTTGCCATCGCCTGAACCTGGAATCAAATACTTAGCTGTGGTTTCGGCCCATAACTGACGAACTTGGGCGGAAAGCCCCCAATGCGCGATGTACAAGCGTTGCGAGCGTCCCTGTGATCGTGCAATCTTCACGATGTGACTTCGGGGCAACCTTATGGCTTGCTAGAATCTAACCCTGCGCAGCTTATAAAAAACAGTCCCATCTCGTAAGGTGACACAAGCCTGCTTCACGCAAGTTTCAATGCGAACCTGTCACTGTGCCCTGATGAAAAACAATCTGCCACTTCCCTCCGCGGCTCTGCCAAATCGAGCTTCGGAGAGAACGGATAATGGGCTCCCCGTGGCGGCAAGCACAGTACGTGACGAGAACAACATTGTCCGCGAGCCGTGTCGCCTTCATGTCAGTAGCTGTCGTGGTGACGGAAGAGCTCTGTTGCAGCGAGCCGATCGTCTGCGCCTTATCGTATTTCCGTCCGGAACTACCGAATTCGACAAAACTGTCCGCCAGCAGCTCGGAGAGTGTTGAGGATTGACGCACCCCGGCATTGAGAAGGGACTCTTCGAGCGAACAAGTTGTGCAGCAAGCTCCTGATTGGACTCCATGTAGTGGAACTATAGGAGGGGCTCAGCGTTCCACCTCCACCGCGGATTTCGTAGGAATCGCTCTAAAGATCATCAGTTGAGGGCGGGATGAGCGCGAACCGAAAGCGGGCGGGCGCGCCGGCGGCGGTTCCTGATCTTTGTTCCAGGTGTGTTGAGCGCGGGTCTCGATCCATGAGTTCACCAGCCCGACAGACGCCGCATCTAAAAGGAATTACCGCATATTACAAGGACGTGGCGTCACTGTCCGGAAGACTATCGATACCATGATCGCGACTCGCTGCATCGAGAGCAGGTAACATCTCCTTCACTGCGATCGGGACTTCGAAGCTTTGCCGCTTGTCTCCGGCTCAGAGTCATCACGTGTATCTGAGCAGCAACGCTCCCCCGGCATGACAACAAAACTGGTGCAATGCCGACTCCACGGACTAATCCAAAAGGAATTCACGCCTACGCTCTTCCCTGTGACCGGCGACAAAGCGTGGCCATTACCAGATTCTCGAACTCGTCGGCCCGGCGGGATGGGCGTTTGGTGACGCGCGCTGGTGGATTCCCGGCTAGGCCTTGATTTCCCCGAGTTGCTTCGTCGCAATCCCAACCGGCCGGTCGATCGGAATGCCGGCACAGGCCAGCAGGGTGGTCAGCAGATCTCCCTGATTTCCCTTCGTATCCGGGAGAAAACGTCCCGTCTTGATGGAACCGCCGCCTTTGCCGGCAATCACAAAGGGAAGATTCTCGCGCTTATGGACGTTCCCATCCTCCAGGCCGGATCCCCACATCATGATGGAGTTGTCCAGCAGCGTGCCGTCACCCTCGCGCAGGCTGTGCATCTTCTTCACCATATAGGAAAACTGCGCGATATTGAATGCGTCGATTGCGGCCACCTTCCGGACCTTTTCCGCCGCAAACGCGTGATGGGTATTCGAGTGATGCTGGTCGTTGAATCCCAGCTCCGGATATGACGCCCCGTTCGGCGTCGAGCCAATATAAGTGCTCACCCGAGTCGTGTCCGTCTGAAAGGCCAGCACATTCAGGTCGCACATCACCTGCATGTACAAGCTCCGTTTGTCGCCTTCCGGAATCTTGATCTCGATCGGAGGCGAATCCGTCGCGTGGCGCTTGCTCGGGCTCAGGCCGGCCTTCTCCAGAGCCGCCTCTTTTTGGCGATACTCAATACCGGCGATGCGTCGTTCCACTGAGCGGACACTGTCCAGGTATTCATCCAGCTTCTGTTGGTCCGATGTGGGCAACGTACGCCGCAGATCCCTCGCGCCGCCTAGAACGATGTCCAACAAGCTTCGATCCAGAGCATTCATCGGCGACGATTCACGTCCTCCGCCACCCTCCTCCTGTTTGTTGAACAGGCGATAGAGCACGCTCCGTGGATTCACCTCTGCCGGCATCGCCTGCGTCGGAGAACGAAAGCTGCAATGCGAATAGTAGCCCTCGTTCAGGCCTTCCTGGTTTTCCTTCCACGTCTGCGGCATCGTGGCCAATTCCAACGAGGGCAACGCAGTGAAGGCGCCCAGGTGGTTGGCGGCAATCTGATCCGCGGAGATGGCGATGTGGATTTCGTTCCGCTTGTCCGCGGCCGGCAGCGTCGCCGTCAGCCAGGTGGACAATTCCAGCGCATGGGGAGCCCCGTTAAAAGGAGCGATGGGCACGCCCGAAATCCCCTTCATCATCAAACACTGATCCAGCACCGGCCGCAACGATTCGATCGCCGGCGGCGGCGACGAGAGAAAACTCTCCGCATCCTTTGGCCAGAACTGATCCATGATTACCCCGTGGGGCATGTACATGAATCCAAGTCGCACCGGCGGCTTGTACGTCTTGCCCTTCGCGGTGTCAGCCCACCCCATAGACTCCATCAGAGGCAGGGCGAGCGAGACGCCCAGTCCTTTCAGGCAAGTTCGTCGGTCAAACCTTCTGGTCATTGGAGATCCTCTTTCCTTCCAATTCTATGGTGTGTGAACGGATAACTGGTAACCACGCCTTTGATGAGCGTCTGCATGCGATACCCGTCATCGGCCACCACCTGCGTCAAGTTATCCACCACAATCTCGTCATAGCCTTCCAACCGTCGGCCCAATGCGTAGGCGAGCAGCTTCTCTACCAGATTACGGGAAAGAACGTCGCTTCGTCCGGCGATGATCGTTTTCAAATCACTAGGGCTCGCAAATCGCTCTCCGCTGGGAAGCTCGCCCCCCGCATCGATCGGCTGGCCATTGCTGTCCCGGTCCCGCCACCGCCCCGTGGCATCGAAGTTTTCCAAACCGAACCCAATCGGATCCATCACCTTATGGCAGTTCGCGCACACCGGATTCGTGCGGTGCAACTCGGTACGCTGACGCATCGTAAGGGTTGTAGCGGTCGTCTGGTCCTGCTTGTCGAGGGCCGGAACGTCAGGAGGGGGCGACGGCACATGATCCCCCAGCAATTGCTCCAGCACCCACACGCCACGCTTCACCGGGCTCGTGCGGTTCGGGAAGGAGGTTGCCGCCAGAACGCCCGGCATTCCCAGAACGCCCCCGCGATTGCCATCGCTCAGGCGTACTTTCCGCATCTCGGATCCCTTCACGGTTTTCTCCATGCCGTAAACAGAAGCCAGAGTTCCGTTCAGATAGGTGTAATCGCCATCCACGAAACGCATCACACTTTTGTTCTCACGCACGATGCTGTCAAAAAACAGGCGGACTTCGTCATACATTGCTTGGCGCATCGCCACGGTCATTTGCGGAAACATCGCAGGATCGAAAACTTGGCGCTTCAACCCGCCCACGCCCAGCCACTGTGCGCCAAAACCGTCGAAAAATGCGCGCGAGCGGCGATCCTTCAGCAAGCGCAGCACCTGCGCATCCAGAACCGCGGGCTGGTGAAGCCTTCCCTCATCCGCCAGCGCCATCAGCTCATCGTCAGGCATGGTGGCCCATAACAGATAGGACAATCGCGAAGCGAGCTGATAGTCATCCAGTGGGACGATCCCGTTGCCCGGCGCGGCTTCCCGAGCCGGAGTAATAAACAGAAACTGCGAAGAAACCAGGACGCCCTTCAGCATTAGGTGAAGCGCCTGCTGGTAGCCCAGGTTGTTCTTCCTTCCCAGCTCGAACGTCTCAACCAGGACATCCAGTTCCGCCTCAGTCGGTGGCCGGCGGTAAGCTTTCCTTGCCAAAGAGCGAGCCACCTCCCGAGCCGCCTTTCGCTGGTCCGTCCCCGCTGCGCCAGGCGCTGAGAAACGTGTCGCGCCGAACAGCCGCTTCTGCATTGGGGTCGCCGGAGCGCCTTGTGGAGCCACAATCCGGGCCACCACCTTATCGGCGATCTTCAGATACTGCTCCAGTTGCAGGGGCGAAAGAGAATTCATATACCCCTCGCCGCTGACTTCGTCCGGCAGCGCGTCGGCAATCGGCGGGTCCACACCGAACAGATCGTGTAGCGTGTTGCCGTATTCGGTCTTGGTCAACCGTCGAATGATAAAAGGTCCCGGATCCTTTTGGCTCAGGTACTTCAGCTTCTCAAGCCAGACAGCGAACATTTCGCGTTCGGCATCGTTCGGCTGGGCCACGTTCTTGGGAGGCATGTCATGCGCCTTCACTCTGGCCGCCGCTTTCTTCCACTGTTCGGTGAAGGCAGCGTGACCGGGGTCCTTCAGCGCTGGTGAGAAATTAACTCCGGCCCGCGTCGGCCGCCTGTTCTGGTGGCAGTTGATGCAATAGGTATTGATAAACGGCGTTACGCGGCTACGAAAGAACTCTTCGGCATCGGCCTTGAGAGCTTCATGATCAGCGGCCATTGAGCGGCAGGGCCAGGCCAGGCACAGGATGAGGCATAAGCCCAGCGAGACTGGCGCCTTCGAAACACGACGGGCCGCAACCGATGCGGCCATGCTTGAGGACATTCTGGGTGGAGTTTAACACGGAGGCTCGAGCTCCGAACTGAGCGTGCGGGGGACGAACACCCAAGGGGAAGAGTGTTTCGCCAGGTCAACAAAGCTGGCTGGTTGGGGAGCGCCAGACGTACTCATCCAACCCATCCAGGAGGGTCATTTTCAAGGTTCGCTCGGTAGGCGTCGAAGCGCGTACCCATTGAGCGTTGTCATCCCCGGGCTTGCTTGGCCCTGGCCGACTTCCCGGCACAATCCAGCCCAATTGACGGACTGCCGACCATCCGAGCACAATTCGCAAACACTGCGCCGTTTACCACGATGTAGGGCTCGACCGGGCGCATCACTATCGATTACCTCAGCGCCCTCGGACAGGTCGACTCTGTCCAACTAACGGATCGAGAAACCTGTAGAATTCCTGCGTCGCCGGATCGTCGGGCTTGCCGAGATCGTTATTCAGGCGGCTGTGATTACTGTCACCCTTGCCGTACGACTTGGCCGGTATCCCCGCGTCCTTCAGCACGCTCTCAAGACGCTCAGCCTGCGCTCGTGTGTCCGGATTACCGGAAAAATACAGGAGCAGGAACGGCGGTATTGCTTTGCCCTTGGCAACATGCGTCACGGCCGAAAAATCAACGTGCTTCTCCGGGTCGTTTCCAAATTTCTGGCGATGACCGAAGGTAAACATTTTTCCGCCATAGAGCGCCTGCCTGTGCTCTGCCGTCATGATGATCTTGGGAATGTCGTACGTGTCGCCGTCCACCGCGATGCAGCCCTTAAGAACGTTAGACGACATACCTTCCTTCTTCAGGTAACGATCATCAATACACGTCAACGCCGCCAATTGCGCTCCCGAGGAATGTCCGCCCAGAAAGATTCGTGTCGGATCGCCGCCATACTTGGCGATATTCCGATGCACCCAGCCGACGGACCTGGCGATGTCCTGAATCAAGTCGTCCATTCGCACTTCCGGTAGCAGTCGGTGGTTAGTCGAGACAAAAACGAATCCTCGTTCGGTCAGCACATTAGGCTTCAGTGCGACGTCGCTCTTGTCGCCCGTTTGCCATCCACCTCCGTGGATCCAAAACATGACGGGCAGACTCTTCTCAGCCTGGTCTTGCGGGGTGTAGATATCGAGAACGTGGCGTTTGTGCCCGTTCGCCACGTATGGAATGTCAGGCGCCAATTTCTGCGCAGTAGCAAAGGTGCTAAGAAAGACAAACGGGAAAACGAACAAGGAAACCAGCCTGAAATGCATGGAGTTGATTCTCTTTGATTCAAGGATCGGAAGCAACACGCCCCGCAGAAGATCCTGGGTGTTCGGAGAGAATAACAGACAGTCCGGAACTTGCGTGGCGCGATCCGGACCTCCCGTTCCGTATCTGGGTGTACAAGGCACTTTTGCCCCAGCGGACTATACGGTCAAATGGATCACTTCCGAGTGGCACGAGTTTTGCATGAAGAGTATGTTGAATTGGAACCCGTTAAACCGTGGGATGGCGCGCCGCAGTTCGACGGCCGACCGGAGCAGGGCCGTCGGCTGGAAACGTCTGTTTAGGCGCGCCGCGGAATGACCCTGTTCACCGCAGCCCGAACAGGGCACGGGCGTTCTCGTAGCAGATTCTCGCCCTCTCGCTTTCGTCAAGGGCCAAGCGGCCAAGCGCATTCACATTCTGCTCGAGCGAATATTGCGGGTAATCCGAGCCCAGCAGCACGTGATCGATCCCGACATTGCGCATCGTCCAGACGAATTCGTCCTCGATAGGCGAATCGGCGACCAGCACCACGATCGCAGAAATATCGAAATAGATGTTGTCCCCAAAAAGGCCTTGGGCTGTCCGTGCCGCTTTAAGGATGTTCCAGAAACGGAAGTTCATCGCACCCATATGAGCGAAGATGAATTTGGTTTTTGGAGCCATGAGCGCGAGATTGAACAGCTTCTCGCTGTCGCCGGGCAGGATGTTCGCATTATCAATCATCGCAATCACGCCGAGCTCGCCGGAGCGTCGAACGAGCGTCAGCACACGCGGATCGACGAGATCGAACTTCTGGGTGTGCGGGTGGAGCTTGAGAACCTTGATGCCCTTAGCCGCGACGCGCTCCAGTTCCGACACCGCGCCTCGGCCATCATAGGGATGGACCGTAACGATGGGCAATATGTTGGGGTGCTTGGCCGCCAACGCAATGATGCCATCGTTGGCCGCCCGAGTCTGCGTCGGTCGTCCAGTGAGCGCCTGGTTCGGACCGCCGAACCACATCGCGCCCATGCCCTCCACGTGCAGTCGCGCCTCCTTCACCTGCGCTTCATAGGTCCGCAGCGACTCCTCGCCGTTCCGGAGATGGACGTGCAAGTCGAAGAGCGGCGAAGCAGCCCGCACGACCAGCCCCATGGTAACGGCCAGAACCATCACGCGACCGGCTGCTAGCAAAAACTCAAGGGGATTGGTATGGCTTTGAACTTCGGCAATGGCCATCCTGGCGACGTTCCAGCTCCCGTTAGGATGTTACATCACGCTGGCCCACGTGGGAAGACTTCCGCATCGGGTCGTCCGGTGTGTCATCCCGTGTGAGCGGGATAGAACACTGCGGCACACTCGAAGGTCGCCTTCAGTCCAGTGCGCCACACGCAGACAAGGCAATCGCGCGGGAACGCCGTCGTATAGGCGCTCCTTGGAATCATGATCCGAATTCACTGGCCAGTCGGAGTATTTGCCGCTCGCCTGGCTTACGCTAAGGTATGCAAAACATCTACGGAGCACGACAGCTTGCGGCGAGTTTTCGCACCGTCCGCCAGAACACGATTCAGATAGCCGAGGATATTCCGGAAGAAAAGTATACTTTCACGCCGGCCGAGGGGTCTCGTTCGGTCGAGCAAGCATTGGCGCATATCGCGGTTAGCACGCGCATGTGGCAGGAAGCCCACTCTTTGGGAACCACGAACATGCAGGAGTATGACTGGGCCACCGCCTTCCTCGATCTCGACACAGAGGAGAAGAAGAAGCGTTCCAAAAAGGAGCTGGTTGATCTGTTGAAGGACGAGGAAGAACGCTTTGCGGGGTTTCTCGATCAACTGTCGGATGAGAAACTGGCGGAACAAATCAGCGAAGACCCCAGTCAGCCTCCCAAGTCTCGGCTCGAAGCCTTGATGAGTGCCAAAGAGCATGAGATGCATTGCCGTGGTCAACTGATGCTCATCGAACGGATGCTGGGCATTGTGCCGCACCTGACTCGAAGGTACGCAGAGATGGAGCGTGAAATGAGAGAGGCGGCGGCAAAGAAAAGAGGATAAACAAAACCGGTCTGACTTTGGCCGAGGCCAGCTCACCTCTTCGCCGAGCGCTTCCGGAATGCGCGGCGTACGCGTCTCCAGCCTCGCCCGACCTTGTGCTGCAGGGATTCCCGAGAGGAGGCATCGGTGATCGTTCTCTACCCGTCCCTCGTGCCGCATTTTGACGAACAGCGCATCGAAACACGATCGCGTAAAATGCCTCGAGCGGACGACTTTGCCAAGCCCGCGCCTGCTCCATCACTGCATCAGTGATGTCGCTGATCAGCGTCTGACTGACCTCGACGCCGTACATCTCTTCGATGTGGCGCTGAATGTCCCGCGTGCTCATCCCACGCGCATACATCGACAGGATTTTGTCATCGAAGCCTCAGAACCGGGTCTGATTCTTCTTCACCAGCCGCGGCTCGAACTCACCGTTGCGGTCCCGGGTATCTCCACCTCGATCTCGCCGAAGTCGCCCTTCAGCGTCTTCTTCGTCGCTCCATGGCGCTAGTCATCTGTATCTGAAATATCTTTACTAATAA
>DASQLD010000141.1:0-34316 GCA_035630195.1 Bryobacteraceae bacterium | reverse complement strand
TACCGCCCGACAATTTCAGTGCGCAAGGGCAACTCTGGGGCAACCCTGTCTATGACTGGGCGGCACATGCGCGTACTTCTTATGCGTGGTGGATTGACCGGCTGCGCGCTCTTTTGGCCCATGTTGACTTGATTCGCCTCGATCATTTCCGGGGGTTTGCTGCCGCCTGGCACGTGCCTGCCGGAGCCCGAACCGCCGAAACTGGCGAATGGGTACTCGGCCCTGGCGCTGATTTCTTCCGAGTCGTACAGAAGGAACTCGGCTCGCTCCCATTCTTCGCAGAAGACTTAGGCCTGATCACTCCCGATGTATCCGCGCTCCGCGAACAGTTCGATATTCCCGGGACACGCGTACTCCAATTTGCGTTCGACGGGGATGTTGATAATGTTCATCTGCCGGATAATTACTCGGCCAACACAGTCGTATACACCGGTACCCACGACAACGCCACGACGCGCGAGTGGTTCGAGCAATTGCCGAATCGAGACAAGCGATCCTTCTCGAAGTATTCGAAGCGGCCGGCGGGAGACCACCGAAATGCGACGCCTGAGATGATTCGCATCGCGTGGTCGTCTCCCGCTGCGCTGGCAATAGCTCCGCTGCAGGATCTGTTGAATCTGGGAAGTCAAAGCCGGATGAACATCCCGGGAACGGCCGATGGAAACTGGCGCTGGCGCGCAACACCGCACATGATGACTTGTCCTGACTTCGAGTGGCTGCGAAAACTGACGAGTGAAACAAATCGGACAGCCTCGATCCGCTCAATGGTACGTGAGGAATCATGAGTGGCGCCAAGCAAGTTCTTGCGGAACCCAAAACAGCCGTGGATCTGACGGCTATTGAGAAAGCTCGCAGTTATCCGCTGGGAGCTACTGTGGTTCCGGGCGGCGTAAATTTCTGCGTATATTCCCGAGCCGCAACCTCCGTGGAGTTGCTGTTATTCGATCGCGAAGACGAGAGTCGTCCCACACGCATTATCCCCATCGATCCCGCAGATGGTCGTACATATCACTACTGGCACGTCTTCGTTCGAGGCGTGCAGCCCGGACAACTTTATGGTTATCGGGTTCATGGCCCTTTCGATCCTGGGCAGGGTCTACGCTTCGACGCTTCCAGGTTGCTGCTTGACCCGTACGGTCGATCCGTTGTGGTTCCAAAAAGCTACAACCGGTACGCAGATGGTGACAATACTTCGACCGCGATGAAGAGTGTGGTGGTCGATCCGGACACCTACGATTGGGAAGGCGATACGCCGCTGGAGCGGCCGTGCTCACGCACGATCGTCTATGAAATGCACGTGCGCGGCTTCACGGCGCATCCCAGCTCAGAAGTGGTGGAATCCAAACGCGGGACATACGCAGGACTCATCGAGAAGATCCCGTATCTGAAGGAACTCGGTATCACAGCGGTCGAACTGCTCCCGGTATTTCAGTTTGACGTTCAGGATGCCCCACTGGGGCGAACGAATTACTGGGGCTATGCGCCGGTTTCTTTTTTCGCGCCTCATCACGCGTATAGTTCGCGTCGGGATCCGCTAGGGCCTATTGACGAATTTCGCGACATGGTCAAAGCGTTGCACCGGGCGGGAATAGAAGTCATTCTCGATGTGGTTTTTAATCACACCGCCGAAGGAGATCATCGGTGCCCTTCTCAGTCCTTCCGGGGATTGGATAACACTACTTACTACATCCTCGAACCCGACCGTTCCCTATACTCAAATTTCACCGGTACCGGAAACACCCTGAACGCCAACCATCCCATCGTCCGCCGGATGATTGTGGACAGCCTTCGTTACTGGGTTAAGGAAATGCACGTGGATGGTTTCCGGTTTGATCTCGCCTCCATCCTCACGCGCGATTCGCAGGGGCATGTCATGTCCAATCCTCCGGTATTGTGGGACATCGAATCCGATCCCCTGCTCGCTGGCACGAAAATGATTGCGGAGGCGTGGGATGCGGCCGGTCTCTATCAAGTAGGCAGTTTCGTTGGAGACAGTTGGAGGGAGTGGAACGGGCGGTATCGCGATGACGTCCGCGACTTCGTCCGAGGAGCCGACCATTCGGTCTCGCGCATAGCCGATCGATTGCTCGGAAGTCCAAGCATCTATGGTCATAAGGAACGAGAAGCTGAGCAGAGTGTTAACTTCGTAACCTGCCACGATGGGTTCACCCTGAATGATCTCGTTTCGTATAACCAGAAGCACAACGAAGAAAACGGTGAAGGTAATCGTGACGGAGCGGATGATAACCGAAGCTGGAATTGCGGCGTGGAAGGCGCATCCGACGATCCTGCGGTGGAAGCGCTACGGAATCGCCAGATAAAGAACTTCCTAACTCTTACAATGCTTTCGCTCGGGATGCCGATGATCTTGATGGGCGACGAAATGCGGCGCACGCAGCGTGGCAACAACAACGCTTACTGTCAAGATAACGACATAAGCTGGTTGGACTGGACCTTGCTTTCGAAACATGCCGATGTGCATCGCTTCGTGAGACTACTGATTGCGCGTCGTCTGCTCCGCGGAATTGAGCACGAGCGCCGCCGTACCAGCCTCAACCAGTTGCTCCGGAATGCGCAACACGCCTGGCACGGTATAAAGGTGAATCAGCCGGACTGGGGACCTGATTCGCGCAGCCTGGTTCTGGGCGCGGAACTCAAGACGCACGGGATGTTTCTCCACCTCATCCTGAACGCATTTTGGGAACCCCTCGACTTTGAGCTACCCGACCTCAAGAGCGGTGAAGAACCTTGGCGCCGGTGGATCGACACTGCGCTCAATCCGCCTCATGAAATTGTCGAATGGGAAGCAGCGCCACCCGTTTCACGCATGACGTATCGTGCCGGAGGGCGTTCAGTTGTCGTGTTGGTCGCGGGTAAGGGATTGGACAAATAAGGGGCTCTGAATGCGTTCCGAGTTCGATAATCAGAAGGAGATCATATGATGCCCGGAAAAACAATAGACACGAAGGAGAAAGCTCCTGCAACGACTGTAGAACCGACGGCAGTCGATTCCCTCAGCGCCTACGGCAAGGCGAGATCCACCATACAAGGAACTACACTCAGCGCCGACGCTTTACGAAAGATTGATGCCTATTGGCGAGCCTGCAACTACTTGGCCCTCGGCATGATCTATCTCCAAGACAATGCCCTGCTGAAGGAACCGCTCAAGCCCGAACACGTCAAGAACCGGCTTCTCGGGCACTGGGGATCGAGCCCCGGCCTATCATTCGTCTACACTCACCTGAACCGGCTGATAAACAAACTCGATCTCAACATGATCTTCCTGGCGGGACCGGGGCATGGAGCGCCGGGAGTACTGGCGCCGGTGTACCTCGAGGGAGCCTATTCCGAGATCTATCCGGATAAAAGTGAAGATGCAGAGGGCATGCGGGAATTCTTTAAGCAATTTTCGTTTCCCGGCGGGATTGGCAGTCACTGCACTCCCGAAACGCCTGGCTCAATTCATGAAGGAGGCGAACTCGGATACGTGCTCTCTCATGCCTGCGGAGCGGCGTTTGACAATCCGGATCTTATCGTCGCCGCTGTAGTTGGAGACGGTGAATCGGAAACCGGGCCGCTCGCGACTTCGTGGCACATCAACAAGTTCTTGAATCCCATTCGCGACGGAGCCGTACTGCCGATCCTCCACTTGAATGGATACAAGATTAACAACCCAACTCTACTGGCCCGGATCAGCCACCAGGAACTAGAGAGCCTATTCACAGGCTACGGCTGGACCCCATACTTCGTCGAGGGTTCAGAACCCGAAAGCATGCACCAGGCGATGGCGGCGACGATGGAGCAATGCGTGTCCGATATCAAGCAATTCCAACAGGACACGCGTAGTTCCGGAGTCGCTTCTCGTCCTCGTTGGCCGATGATTGTACTGCGCACGCCAAAGGGTTGGGGCGCGCCGGAAGAAGTGAACGGCAAAAGACTGGAAGGCTACTGGCGCGCCCACCAGGTCCCATTGGCGGATGTTAAAAAGAATCCCAAGAGTCTCGAGGTTCTTGAGACGTGGATGCGCGCACAGAAACCGGAGGACTTGTTCGATCCCGATGGCAAGCTGATTCCTGAACTTAAAGAGCTGGCGCCCAGAGGTATTCGCCGGATGGGAGCCAATCCCCACGCAAACGGCGGGTTAATTCGTAGACCCCTCCGCCTCCCAGACTTCCGGGAATACGCCCTCAAAGTCGAAAAACCTGGACAGATCGAAGCTGAGAATACGCGACCCTTGGGAGCCTTCCTCCGCGATGTCATGAAAGCAAACATGGATCGCTTCCGGGTTTTTGGTCCGGACGAAAACACATCCAACAAGCTGCATGACATCTATGAAGTAAGCAAAAAATTCTGGATTGCCGAATACTTTCCCGAAGACGCGGATGGCGGCGAGCTGGCGACTGACGGTCGTGTAATCGAGATGCTAAGCGAACACACTATCGAAGGGATGCTTGAGGGTTACCTTCTGACCGGACGCCACGGGTTCTTGTCTACCTACGAAGCGTTTGTTCATGTGATCGATTCCATGTTCAATCAGCACGCCAAATGGCTGTCGATCTGCAATCACCTGTCGTGGCGGGAAGAAATCTCATCACTGAACCTGCTCATCACTTCCACAGTCTGGCGCCAGGATCACAACGGCTTTACTCACCAGGACCCCGGTTTTCTTGACGTAGTGGTAAACAAGAGCGCGGACGTGACTCGTATCTATCTACCGCCGGACGTAAATTCACTCTTATCTGTCGCCGATCACTGCCTGAGAAGCGAGAACTATGTCAATGTAATTGTCTCCGACAAACAGATGCATCTGCAGTTTATGGATATGGATGCTGCCGTTAAACACTGCACCAAGGGCATCGGCATCTGGAGCTGGGCGAGTAATGACGAAGGTGTCGAACCCGATGTAGTGATGGCAGCGGCCGGTGACATTCCCACTCAGGAGGCATTGGCGGCCACCGCCATGCTCCGTGAGGACTTCCCCAACCTCAAAATCCGTTTCGTCAATGTGGTCGATCTGTTCAAACTACAGCCCAGCACCGAGCACCCACACGGTCTATCCGATCGCGATTTCGATTCGCTGTTCACAGTCGACAAACCGATCCTCTTCAATTTCCACGGTTATCCGTGGCTGATTCACCGGCTGGCGTACCGTCGTACAAATCACAAGAACATGCACGTTCGGGGCTATAAGGAAAAAGGCAACATCAATACGCCCATGGAATTGGCCATCAACAACGAGATCGATCGCTTCACCTTGGCGATCGATGTGATTGACCGGACTCCTCGCCTCCAGCCCATCGGCGCCCACGCCAAGGAGAAATACCGCGACCAGCAGTGCGCCTGCCGCAACTATGCTCACGAGTACGGTATCGATCCTCCCGACATTGTTTCGTGGAAGTGGTCGAAGTGAGAATTTTATTCTTGCCCCACTCCGTGTAGCTCGTGATGATTTGCTCGATGATTCAGCGCGTGGGTTGAAGAACTCCGATGCGGAAATGCGCGCGCGTGTTTCAGGAAGCAAGGCGCTAGCGGATGCGGTGATCGGTGAAGGTGAGGAAAGGAAACGGCGAAGCCTTCTTCATGTGGCAGGATAGGCAATCCGCTTTCTCGGTTCGTTTGCACTGTTTGACGGGGTCGCCGCCAGTGGCGTGGCAGCCGAGGCATTTGGCGGCGTAGAACTTGGCGTCGTGCGAGGCGTCGGCGTGGGGATCGTGGCAGGTGATGCAGGAGAGCGTTCCGCTTGCCTGAAAACAGCGGCTGGCGGTGAGCCCAACGGGTTGGAAGCGCACACTGGCGGGGTCGTCGAGAGGCGCGGTGGCGCGATGGCACTCGGCGCAACGCTGGACAGACTCTTGCGCATTGAGCTTCGACAGGCGGATGACATCGGCAGGCGAGGCGCTTTTGACGTGCACTGCGCCGGGACCATGACAGCGCTCGCAGGTGACGCCAGGTGTCATGTGTGTGAGGTCGGGACCGGGTCGCACGGCGGTGGCGTGGCATTCGAAGCATTGCGTGATGGTGGCGTGGGGCTGGGCGATGCCGAGTGCTTTCTCGGGTGTCTCCGATGGCGTGCCGGGATGACCGAGCGTGCGAGCGGCGTGGCCCGGTTCGCGATACCAGGAGAGTCGGTGTTCGAAGTAGACGCCGTTGTGGCGGAGGACGGGGGTGATGGCCTGCACTCCGGCCCCGAAGGCCCACTCGAGCAGAGCGTCGATGCGTGCTGAGCCCTGGGCGATGGAGACCGCGACGCCATCTCCACGAGACGAGTAGCTGAACGCAATGCCGGAGCGTTCGCGGATGGGGCGGGCGTTCATGAGCGCGGCGAGATCCGTTTGCGCCGCAGGTCGAAGCGCGGCGGCGTGGCGCGATGCCGATTGTGAGAGGGCCAGTTTGGGATGGCACTGCGCACATGCCTGCGTCCCGGCGAATTGCGCGAAAGCGATGGGCGCGGCGAGCGCGAACACAATAGCGAGGATGCGCACTTGATATAAATACTATTGTGTTGTGGATGCTTCTGCTGGCGCTCGCCGATTGGGGACCGATCGAGAGATCGATTTCCGCGGGGCGCTTTCGCGAGGCGCTGGCGCAATTGGAGCGGGTGAGCGAGCGGCCGGCGGCGTGGCATCTGCTCGCTTCAAAGGCGCATGACGGATTGAACGATCCGGCACGCGCGGTGATGGAGGCGGAAGCGGCGATCGCACAGGAGCCAGGCAGCGAGGCGGCGCACGTTCAACTGGGTTTTATATTCCTCAGTCGCAATACTTCGCTGGCGGCGGTAGAGATCTTCACCGATGCCGAGCGGCAGTTTCCGAATTCGCTGATAGTGCGGTTGGGCAAAGGCCTCGCCCAGAAAGAACTGCAGCTTTACGATGAGGCCGAAGCTACGCTCGCGCGTTGCTGGCCGCATCCGCTGGCGTTCGATGCGCAGGCAACGGTGCTCGTGCAGCGGGCAAAGTTCGGACAGGCCAAGGAGCTTTCGGCACGATTCATTCAAGTCAATCCGGGCGACTATCGCGGCTACTACTTTCTCGCCTCGGCGAAGAACGGGTTGCAGGAAGAGGGCGTGCGCGATGCATTGGCACAGAGTCTGGCGCGCAAGGGCGACTTCGCTGCCGCGCATGCGCTGCTTGGGAAATTACAACTGCGCGCCGGTGAGTATGCCGATGCTGTGGGCTCGCTTGAGAAGGCGGCGCGATATCGGCCCGATCTCGTCCAGGCACATCTGCACCTGGCGCAGGCGTACCGCAAATTGGGGCGTGAAGAGGATGCGATGCGGGAGTTCGGCGTGGTGGCCGACCTGCGAAAGCAAGAGGCCCAGCCGAAGCCGAGCCTCATGTATCACAGGGGGAGCAAGCCTTAGAACGTGATTCTTAAGGCCATCTGCATTTGTCGGGAGCTGTTCGACACCGCGGTGATGCGGCCGAAGTTCGCATTTCCAACCTGAACGTTGGGATTGGCGAAGTACGGCGTATTCGTCAGGTTGTACGCTTCGGCCCGCAACTGCAGGCGGATGCGTTCGGTGATGGCGAAGTATTTGCTAAGCGTCATGTCGACGTTGCGCTGCCCAGGACCCCAGATGAGGCCGCGGCCAGCGTTGCCAATGGTCCACTGGGCGGGCGATACCAGCGCGCTTGTATCGAACCACCGTCCTTCCGTGCGTTCCCCTTTAGGGAGGTTCGGGTTGCGCAACACGTCGGGATAGGTGGCGGAGCCGCAGTTGCAAGTGTCTTGGCTGTTGCCCGGATTGAGCGGGAATCCAGCCTGTAGGGTGACAAGTCCCGAGACTTCCCAGCCGCCGATTGCGGCGTCCAGCGCGCGGCTCTCAATATTAAACTTGCGTCCACGGCCGAACGGCAACTCATACACGGGTGCGAAAGTGAAGCGATAGGGCGCACTATCAAGGCTGATTCCGCGGTCGAGGTCACGATTGTTAAGCGGATCGCGATAGCCATTCTCGCCCGTGTTAATCAACTTCGAGAAGGTGAATGAAGCCAGGTAGGTGAGGCCGCTGGAGAAGCGGCGCTCGGACTTTAGCTGGAGCGAATGGTAGCTGGAAGATCCGATCCAGGTATTGTTCGTTACGCCATTCGGATACTGCGGATAGCGGACGAAAGGAGCGATGCGGCGCCCCTGCGCCTGCGGAGCGAGATCCACCGGGATTGCGTTCAGATTGTAGGAGCCATACTGCAGGTGGCTTCCCTTGCTGCCTGCATAACCTGCTTCGAACAAGAACCCACCGAGTTCGCGCTGAATGTTAAGGTTCCACTGCGAGAAGTTCGACATGGGGTTGTCGTCGGGGAAGACATTCACGGAAAGCGCGTTGCGTCCGAGTCTATCCACAGGCTGGTACGGCACGCGATCGAGCGTGGTGCGCCAGGTGATCTGGTCGATCGTGTTGTAGCGGCCGGCGTCGGCATCGGCGAAGATCGGATCCGAGAGCAAAAAACCGAAGGCGCCGCTCGACATGGTACCGACAGCGAAGAGGCCGTATCCGCCGCGAATCACGGTTTTTTCTGTCGCGTTATAAGCGAAGCCGAAGCGCGGACCGAAATTATTCCAATCGTTCTTCCAGGGGGTCCGGCGAAAGCCATTCTGGCCGAGTTGCTGATACTCGCCCTTGTCGAGATCAAAGACACCAGAGCGGTCCTGCGCTTCCTTGTAATAGAGCGGGGCGTCCCAACGCATTCCGAGGTTGATGGTGAGCTTGCGGTTGACGCGAATGTCGTCCTGTACGAACAAGGCATATACAGACGCTCGTGACTTAAAGTAGCCGGGGAAGATGCGATAGCCGAGCGTTCTCGGAAGGCCGAGCAGGAAGCTTGCATAGTCCCAACCGGTGTTGGCTACGCCAATCTGATTCGTGTAGATGGGCTGGAAGTTCCACACGGTGGTGCCGGGGTTGGGCTGCAGGTTATCCGTGCGGATGAAGCGCATTTCGCCGCCGAACTTCAGCGTGTGCTTGCCAGTAACCCACGAGGTCTGGTTTACGAGCGACTTGCTGTCTTGCAGTTCGAACAGGAGCGTATCGCCCGAGGAACCAAGCGGTGCGTAATTCGTGAACTGGAAGTCGGGCGTGCCCAGCGGATCATTACCGTTTGGAAAGCCAAAGATTCCCAGGGAGTCCGTGGAGACGTTTCCGTAGCCGGCGACGAGGCGCTTGGGGAAGGTCTGGAACCAGCCGGCGATGAAATTGGTGGTAATGGTCGGCGAGAAGATCTTCACGTAGTTCACGACGGCTTGGCGGCTGTGGTTCGTGCTTTGACCGAATCCGAGCTGGCCAGGATTACGTCCTCCGGCGTCCGGATTGGGGAACGCGCTGGCGGGAGTGCTCTCCGTCCTGCGGCCGGAGTAACGGGCAAAGAACTTATCGCTATCAGACAGGTTGTGATCGATCTTGATGTCGTATTCGTAGTTGTCGTCGCGGACGGAGCCGAAGTTGGTGTAGTTGGCAAAGTTGCTGGCGGTCTGAGGAAGGGGATAGAGCGCCTGCACATTCTTGGCAGCCGCGCTGATCCGATTTGGCGGAATGATGTTGCCTGCGAACGGGGTGCGTATATTATTTGGGCCCGTCGTCGTGGCCGGATCGAAAATCGTGATGGGAGCGCCGTTTACCACAAGTGACGAGAAGTCGCCAGCTCGGAACGCAGCGGAGGGCACGGTTAGATTGTTGAACGCCGAAGTGCCTCGCTGCTTCGTGTATTGCATGTCAAAGAAGAAGAAAGTCTTGTTCTTGATCACCGGACCGCCGATGGTGCCGCCATACTGATTTCGGCGGATGATGGGACGTGTGTGCGTATAAAAGTTTCCGGCGTTAAGCTTGTCGTTGCGCAGGAAGTTGAAGGCCGAACCGTGGAATTCGTTAGACCCGGATTTGGTTGTCGATTGCATCACGCTTCCGGAAGTCTCGCCGAACTCGGCCGAGAAGGAGTTCGTCACGATACGGAATTCCTGAATCACGTCGGGGTTCGGATTCACAGGATTGCCAGACCATACGTGGCTGGATGAGTGCGCGCCGTCGATGTAGTAAGGGTCTTTGCGAACGAGACCGCCTTTGCGTGATCGAGTTCCCGTCACGATTGAGGACGACACCTGGCACCAGCAACCGGAAATCCTGCGGGTTACGGCCGATGGTCGGAAGGCTGATTACCTGCCGGTTTTCGATCGTGCCGCCGAGCGCCCCTGTTTCGGTTTCCAGCAGCGGGGTGGTGGCGGCCACATTTACCACCTCAGTTACCGCGCCGGTTTCCAGCCCCACATCCACACGAAGCTGACGTCCTGTTTCCAGGTTGACCTCACGGGAGAACTTCTTGAAACCCGCGACTTCGGTCTCGACGCGATATGTGCTGGGCGAGAGGAAGTTGAAGAGATAGTTGCCGGACGTATCAGACGCGCCGTCAACCTGAACACCGGTACGGATGTTGGTAATGGAGACCTTCGCGGCAGCGACAACGGCGCCGGATGAATCCGTGATCGTACCTAAAATACTTCCGCTATTGCCCTGACCGAACAAGAGCGAATGCATCAGCAGCGACAGTGCCGCTAACGAGAGAACTTGCCGCATAGACCCTCCAAGGCGTGACTAGGCTTGTACAGGGCCATATCGTGCCGCAGAAATCGTATCACACGTATTGCCCGAATTTACCAGGATGGATGGCTATTCTGCTGTAAGTTCTTGATTAACCGTTCTGAGAGATAGGTAACAGAACGTTCCGGACGATTCTAAAATGGCGGTGAGGGTGGGATTCGAACCCAGGACCGCCACGGCGGCTCTGCAACATACAGATTCGGCATTGCCAGGACTGCCAAGGTTGCCATTCTCGCCGCCGACCATTGCACGCTATTGCACGCTACGGTCGGCTGGCATCATTAACCAGAGACCGCTCTTCGTACGATCCGACTCCGGGCGGTCATTGGAAGTCGACCCCGACCCCTTCTTAAGATTTTTGTAGGGAATTACGATTCGCTGCGCCTCACCCAGTGTGTCCGCAGTAGCTTGACACCATGGTCCCGGATGGCCTCACATGGGATCCGAGAGTGAGCGCTTCGTATCGATTGGAGAAAGTCTCGAATTGGAAGAAGTGCGCGCTTCCGGCGTTGTCGTACATCCGATATGTCCCCGAGAAGAGTGTTGGTTTGTCGGCCGGGTGTATTCGGAGGGGACAAACCTATGGCTGTCGGGGTCGGGCGCTGTCGAGGTGGGCCGGTATGTCCACGAGGGGTTTTTGTGGTGTTTGCGGTTGGGGTTCGCGGGGTTTAGAACTGAACTTGCAAGTCGTAGCGGACAAGCTCTGTGTCGATGTCCAGTGTGTTTCCGGGGGGATTCGGGATCAAGACGGGTTGTTGGCTGGGACCGACAAGGGCATGCAGGGAGCGGATGGAGCGGGGAAAAGTAACTCGGGTGGGTTCGGTGGCTCGTACAAGGAGCTTTGAAGATTGTGAGATATTGGCGCCGTCGCGTGAGGCGACTATGATGCGACCTTTTTGTGTTGTGAAGACTGGGTTCTTGTTTATTGCAAAGGCGCCGGCGGATTCGGCAAAGAGTATGCCGCTCGAGCCGTGAATGAGCATCGCGTGTGGCTGCAGACCCATTGTGATCTCATCCGTGTTTACCTGTATCGATGCTGTTGTCGTGGACGCGTCGCCGAAAAGGCTGTACAGTGTTCCGTCTTCCACTTCCCGCGCAAGGAGCTTCAGGGAAGCAGGGGAAACCTGGATCGCGTTTGTCCCGAACTCTTTAGGGCTTCGGCCGAAAGCTGGAGCGCGTCCGCAGGCGCCGGGCAGTCGGATTGCGCAACCTGATACGGAACATGCCGGCTCCACACTAGCTTCAGGTGCGGAAAAAGCTGCGACATGAGATCGTAGCGCTCGGCCTTCGGAACACGAACGACTGTTCCCGCGCGGGAAGGTTTTCTGGCGAGCATCGGCCCGAAGGTGGCGAGACGGCCAACCGCGCTCGCTGCTTCAGCCGGAAATGGCGTTCCATGGTAGATGGAGCCGTACGGGAAGCCACTTGCCGCCGGGAAGAAACCGGAACTCACGCGGGGCCAACCCTTCGGTACACCTTCCAGCGCCGCGAACCAGCGAGGATCCGGCTTTTCCGGCCACGAAAAGTTGAGGAATGTCGCATGCGGCGGGAGCTCGGGCGACATCCAACTGACGCCCCACTCGTAGCTCATGGCGGCAGAAGCTCCGGCGGCGAGAGCGTAATGGATTACCTGATCGTAGTGCTCAACGCTGTTCCAAGTCCCTTTCCCAAATTCTTCGAGTAGTATCGGACGATCGGAACATGCCGTATCCACGTAACTAAGGGTTGCGGCCGTATCTTCGGGACTCATGTAGGAGTGCCATGGACTGATGTCTCCATCTCGGTTTCCAAGATAGCCGTCGCCCCCGCCCATCGATGAGAAGAGAAATCCAGGTATTACCGGCTGCGTAGCGCCGGCCTTACGAATCGTGGCCGTCATCTCCTGAGCCCAACGGCGGAACAGCTTTGTATCGCGATCCGGCGATCGCGGCAGCAAAGCTTCCGGCCAGCGCCGTACTTCCGCATCCATCTGGCTTTCATCCGGATCACGAACATAAGTTTCATTCGCGAGATTGAAGATGATGTTTCGAGCATTCTTCCAACGCTGCGCAAGCTTCGATACATATTCCTTCTGCGCGTCCAAGTGCCGGAATGAGATGCCGTAAACGTTGAAGTCCGACCCGGTACGCAACTCGATGGACTTCAACTCACCATCGTCTCCCTCAAACGCGATACGCGGACCCCATTGAGTGAAGATGCAGACGTCGAGAATAATGCCGTGCTTTGCCGCCAGGAGAACCGTCGCATCCATTGCGCGAAGCGACTCCTCATCAAGAGTAGGGTCAATCCAGATGCGGGCGATACGGTAACCCGCTTGCCGCACGGCCGCGAAATCGCGGTCGACGATCGGTGATCGAAAGTCGCGCCAGGTTCCATCCCACCATGAGGTCGACGGATAGTAATGGGTACCGATCCAGAACGAAGCGGCCCTATCGATGGTGATGTTCAGGCCTGATGTGGATACGACAGGGCCGGTCCGGATGACCCCATCATGAACCACGACTCCCGTATCCCGTTTATCAACGACGACAGGATTTGCGGATGCGGACAACTCGCTTGCCAGCTTTGGATCCTGCAGGAGTTGAACGCGGATCTGACAGGTTCCCACCTTTCGAGGAATGAATTGCGCGCGCGCCGCGATGGCGCCTTCAGCCGTTGGCGCGCGACGGTGTTCGGCGATTGTACGGAAGTCGCTGTCCCCGGATTCCTTGATGAGAAACCGCAGCGACACAGCGGCTGCGTGATTCCGGCGATTCGACACTTCGGCGTCGATACGAACTTTCTCGCCGACACTGTAGGCTCCCCAATCGGCCTTGACACGTGTGAGTTGAACTCCGCTTTCGAAGCGCAGGGCGATGGCTTGCAACAGATCTTTCCACTTGGCAGGAGTCAGGGCAGCCCATGGATCTTCCAGCAAGAAATAGTACTGCTCGCTCCCATCGAAGCGATTGGCGGCGAGCGACGGCGCGTAGTGTCGAAACAAAAATCCCGGGTAACCGACGATTGTTCCGAAGCGATCGCGGGCTTCAAGAAGTGGGATGAGATCGGCTCGGGGCTCTTCGATGACGTTGTGATAGGCGAGCTCTTTGGTTGGCTTGATGAAGCCGGACCATAGCCGGGAAGGTTGAAACGAGCGCGGCTGCAGGTCGATCGGGGCGCCTTCCGCGGGTTCGATTCCGAGCTTTGTGCTCGCGGGCTGGAACGTTCCTATCCAGAATGCCGGCGGAAGCTCTTGTGGAGGTCCGATCCAAACGAAACTTCCTCCCTCGGCTGCGTGCTTCTCCAGGACATCGGAGGCGATGGCGCGGCGCGATACGGCTTCGAATATGGGAGCGATTCCACTCAGCGCTTTTACGCCTTCCTCATCGGGAACGATGAGCAACACTTTCGAGGGAATCGCGCCGAACAGCGATGATGCGAAGAGCGCGAGCGTAGCAATGGCTGTTCGCATGGAGTTATAGCTTGATGAGGCGCATCTCAGCCTGCAATGCGCGTTCTCCGTTGGCGTCCAACTGCGGCGCGCGGCCTTGCGCGATTGTGTCCTCGAAGGGTTGGACAGGGCAGCTAAACGGCTCGATTCCGAGACAGTATGCGCGCCCGAAGTACGGATAGTGCCAGCTTCCGCCGTAGACTTGCCACGACCAGAGATAGGGCATGATAGCTTTGTCCCAACGCATTTCGGCGGCCAATCCAAGCCGGCGATTGCCCAGGCGAAATCTTCCTTCTTGCACGTTCTCCAAGCAGATGACTCGCTCGGAGCGAGCGTCGATAGAGGGCACACTTTGCGTGTGGGCGGGTCCAGTGTCTGACGCAGGGAAGTCGATCTCGCAACCCGCCTCGAGAAACGGCGCTCCGAAAACGGGATGGTGTCCCCAGGCGTAGGGAAGCTTCTCGGCGCCGAGGTTTGTGGCGGTTTCTTTTAGAAATAATGTGCTGTCGCCGGTTTGGAGCGTCATGGCGCGGACGAGGCGGAACGGTGTCCGGATGGTTTCAACGCTGAACTCGACTGTGACGCGCTCGGCTTTGTCCTCGATGACGCGGACGTCCCAAGGTTGCAGGCTTACTTCTCCGTGCTGGCCCAACTCTGCTCCCGAGATGTTCACCGAGTGTCCGGCGGAAGGGAAGATCTCCTGCCATCCGCCGGGATAATAATCTAGGAACGCTCCGCCGGGACGCGCTTTGGTCGGCACGAATGTCGGAGGCAGAACGGGCTGGGGAGCATGCCACAGGACGTCCGTGTCGGAGGGCTTGTGGCGAAACTCAAGGATGTCGGCGCCCTTGGATGCGAGCACTGTCACGCGAACAAGCTCGTTTTCCATGACGAGCAGTGAGTGTCGGCGCCATTGATACTCGTTGATGCGGCACGCGTGATGCCGATTGCCGTAGAGTTTCATCGTTGGGGTTTGCGAGCGAGCGATGGGCTCGGGAAATCATTCTTGCCTGCGCTTGGGCGGAGGGGACCGGGAGGCAAAGATTTGTGCCATTCCAGCAGCGGGCGTGACAAGCGGGACACGATCTTTGACTCCCGGTCTGCGAGATTCTGCAACTCTGTTGGGTCGCGCGGAACGTTGAACAACTCGACGCGGCTGCGATCCGGGTTCATCAGCAGTTTCCAATCGTCATCCCGAATCGCCAGCATTGGACTGCGATTCACCGCGTGGCCGTAGATATCGAAGCGCCACTCCCACAGCAACGGCTTCCTGCGTTTATAAGCGGCTCCGGTGAGAGCCGAGCTTATGTCTTCTCCGTCGGCTTGAAAGGATGACGGTAGTGCGGCGCCTGCCAACTTGCTCAGCGTCGGCAAGAGATCCACGGCGCTGGCTATGGTCGTGGTGTCTACTCGACCGGCTGGAACTTTATTGGGCCAGCGTACGAGGAAGGGTACTCGAACTCCACCTTCGTAGAGGCTGCGTTTCCGGCCACGAAAAGCTCCGGTGGAACCGACACCACTGTGATTCACGCTATAGATGTCGATGTCTTCCGGGCCGTTGTCACTCGAGAAGATGACGACCGTGTTCTGGTCCAGTCCCAACTCACTGAGGCGCGTGAGCAATCGTCCGATATGGTCATCCAAGCCGCTCACGGCGCCGTAGTAGATCGGATGAGCGCCCTTGTAAGGTACATTCGGAGGGCCGAAGTCGCTGTAGCGCGCCATCTCTGCCGGTGTCGGATTCAGGATTGCGTGTGGGATCAGCGTCCACAGGTTAACGAAGAAGGGCTTGTCCCGGTTGTTTTCGATGAACTGGATCGCGTCGTCAACGATCATTTCCGTTGTCTTGGACCAGAAGTATGGATCGGATGCAGCGTGGGGCCAGGATGTGCGGAACTCGTCGAAGCCGTATGCGGCAGGCTTCGGATCGTTGGCGGTTGAACTGAGATGCCATTTCCCGAAATGCGCTGTCGTGTAGCCGGACTGTTTCAAGACGCGCGCGAGGTTGGTCGCTGCCGGATCCAGGAAATCCGCGGAACCGTTCTGCTTGTTGACATCCGGCGCATCGAGAGCGCTATGGATTCGGTGTCGAGCGGGGAAGTTCCCTGTCACGAAAGCGACGCGGCTGGGGGAGCATACGGCTGAGTTCGTATAGAAGTGCGTGAACCGCGTCCCCTGACTTGCGAGCCGATCGAGATTCGGCGTCTTGATAAATGGATGGCCGTAACATCCAAGATCGCTCCATCCGAGATCGTCCGCGAGGATGAAGATGAAGTTCGGGCGTTCGCGCGGCGATGCAGTTTGAGCGAAGATTGGCGACGTTGCGGCGGCGGCAGCGGTGCTTATGAAATTCCGGCGATTCATGGGTTAGTTGCTGACGATCGATCCGTTTGGAAAGCGCTTCGGGCCGAAGTTTCCATCTTGCATCGAACACGGGTATTTTGCCGCGGCGCGTTCGTCCAAATCTACGCCATGCCCCGGAGCCTCGTTGAGGAACAAGTATCCTTTTCGTATCTCGGGCGTACCGGGGAAGATCTCCCGCACGGCGTCGCTTGGAAGAAACGCGCCTTCCTGAATACCGAAATTGGGCGCCGCAAGATCGAGATGTCCGTTAACGGCGTGTCCTACCGGCGAGAGATCACCGGGCGCGTGCCATGCCGTTCGCACGTTGAACCAGGCGCCGAGCGCCGCAAGCTTATGGGCCATTGTGAGACCGCCGATGGTCGGGATGTGAACGCGGATGAAGTCGAGCAGTTGATTTGTCACCAGGTCCGCGTAGTCGTGACGATTGGCGAACTTTTCACCGATGGCGATCGGGACGCTGGTTTGTGGCCGGAGTATCTTCAGGTAGCTTATGTCTTCGGGATAAAAAGGATCCTCGAAAAAGTAGGGCCGCAGCGGTTCCAGGCGCTTCACGATCTGAATGGCGGTGATCGGCGGAAGCTGGCCGTGCAGATGTTGCATCAACTCCGGCTTGTCGCCGACAACTTTGCGCACATGCTCGAAGATCTTTGGAATTTCGCGGCCCCACTCGTCGGGATCGATGACGGGGTCGGAACCAAGCGAGGTCCCAAGCGGCATGCCGGACAAGGCCGGCGTTGGGTTCACTTTGGAGCCGCGGTAGTTGAGGCGTACATGAGTGTAGCCGGCGGCCAGAGCTTTTTGCACGCTGTCGGCCATCTCTTCGCCGGTATTGCCGCCCGCGTCGCCGTAGCAATGCGCTGCCGCACGCATCTTGCCGCCGAGCAGCTCGTACAGGGGCATGTTCGCGCGTTTCGCCTTGATGTCCCACAGCGCAACATCGATACCGGCTACCGCATAGTTCTCGACGGGTCCGCCTCTCCATAGGCCGCTTACGTTCATCGAGTGGTAGAGGTCGGACACCATGTCCGGATTTTTACCGATGACGAAGGGCTTCAAGTATTTCTCGATGAAGGTCGCGACCGCGGCGGGTCGAAGAACGAACGAGGCGCAGCCCAGACCGTAGAGTCCCGGCTCGCTGGTCTCGACCTTGGCGATAACGAGCCGCTGCATGGTCGAGATGGCGCCGTCGCGATACGGTGGATTTGTGCAGATCACCTTGACATCCGTGATCTTCAGCGGGGGAAGACCACGCCGTGGAGTGGCCGTTTGCGCCAGAGCCAAACCAGGAACACCGAGCAGTTCGCGACGCTTCATGTTCTAGTTCTCCGCCATTTAGTTTTCTGCCATTTTAGTTTTCTACGATGCCGCCTTCTCGTCTTCGCTTGGGACCGAAGTTCCCGGGATCGTTGGGATGCGGATATTTCGCGGCAAGTTTTTCGTCGATGTCGATTCCGAGACCGGGAGAATCGTTCGCGTACATCATGCCTTTACGGATCTGCGGGCATCCCGGGAATACCTCTTCTACCGCGTCTCCAAATACGATGCGTTCCTGGACGCCGAAATTCGGAACGGCAAGATCGAGATGGAGATTCGCCGCATGTCCGATGGGAGAAGTGTCACGAGGCGCGTGCCAAGCCGTACGGACGCCGTGCCACTCGCACAAGATCGCCAGACGGCGCGCCGCGGTGATCCCGCCGATGTAGGACTGGTGAACACGGATGAAGTCGATGAGCCGATCCTTGACGAGTCCTACAAACTCGTGCTTGTTGACGAACTTCTCCCCGAGGGCGATAGGGACCGTTGTGGCCTGGCGCAGACGGGGCATAAAGCCGATCTCTTCGGGGTAGAACGGATCCTCGATGAAGTATGGCCTGTAGGGCTCGATGCGTTTGATCATGTCGATGCACTCGGCCGGGTGCAACTCGCCGTGGATGTCGTGTAGCAACTCGACTTCATCGCCGCAGATCTTGCGGACTTCGGCAAATAACTTCGGCGTGCCCTGGACATAGCGCGCTCCGTTCTGCATCAGCTCGGTCGGCATGCCGCGAGTGGCATCGGTGAGAGTATTCTCGTTGGCGGCTACTGTCGTGTCGGTCAATTCGATACGGATATGCCGGAAGCCTTCCGCAGAGAGGCGCTGCACGTTCTCGGCGCATTCTTTGCCGTCGCGACCGCCGGTATGCGCGTAGCATTGCGCGGCAGAGCGCATTTTGCCGCCAAGGAATTGATAAAGGGGCATGGCCGCGCGCTTGCTCTTGATGTCCCAAAGAGCCATATCAATTCCGCTGATCGCGTTGTGAAGCACGGGACCGCTACGCCAAAGAGAAGTGGCGTTCATCCCGGCCCAAAGATCCTCGACCATCTCGGGATTTTTGCCGATAACAAATGGCTTGATGTACTGTTCGATCGCTACGGCCACCGCTTCGGGTCGAAAGGTGTAGGTAGCGCAGCCGACGCCGTAGAGGCCGGGCTCGGAAGTTTCGACCTTGGTGACGACGAGGCGCGTGTACGCCTTGAGATTGAACCCGGGGAACGGAGGGCACGTGAGGATTACCTTCACGTTGGTTATCCGGACCGGCGCGAGTCCGCGGACGCGCTGCGCGTGCACCGTTTGAGCGGCGGGGAATGTCGCGACAAGCGCGGCGCGAAGCGTGTCTCGGCGTGTCACGGGAACAAGCTCTCAGGCGCCGGCACAGTTTTGGAGAGCGTGGCTTAGCCGTTCCAAGGTCTGGTCGGCATCCTGTTCGGTATGCGCCGTCGAGACGTAAAACCGCCCATCCGGCACAACAATCACGCCTTCGCACAGCGCCGCGCGAAGAAACCTGCTCAGCAGTTCGCGATCATCCGGGAAGGTATCGCGGTAATCGATAAATTGCGTATGTTTTGTAAAGTGCAATGCGAACACCGTACCGAAGCCCGTGGTTTTCAGCGATAATCCCGCAGCGTGCGCGAGGCGCGGCAGCTCGGACTTGAGTCGTTCCCCAATCCGATTCGCCTTGCAGAGCGCTTCGCCTCCATTCCGGGACAGTTCGTCGAGGCAGAAATCGGCGGCGGCGAGCGAAAGCGGGTTTCCATTGAACGTACCGCCGAAAACGACACCCGAAGTGTACATCTGCTCCATGACGTCGGCCTGTCCAGCGACCACACTCAGCGGAACACCGCCGCCCACCGCTTTGCCGAACGTCGCCAGATCGGGTGTGACGTTGAAGTGGGCTTGCGCTCCTCCAGGGTTTATGCGGAAGCCGGTGATTACTTCATCGAAGATCAACAGGCAGCCATGTTTCGTCGCCAGTTCCCGGACGCTCTGCAGATAGCCCGGCAGCGGCATCAGGCATCCGCTGTTACATAAGACCGCTTCCATCATGATGGCGGCGATCTGTCCGGGATGGGCGTCGAGGATCTGCTCCAGAATCTCCAGCCGGTTCCAGGGAGCGACGACGGTGTTTTCTTCCGAGTTCGGCACTTGCCCTCGGGAGCCGCGTACCGTCTTCGGCTTCTCGAGCGATCCTACATCGGCCTGCTGCGGCTTGTAGCTGAGCAGCGCCGAGTCCATCCAGCCGTGATAGTGGCCTTCGAACTTCAGAATTAGAGGACGAGTCGTGTAGGCGCGGGCCAATCGATGGACAAGCTGTACGGCTTCGCTGCCGCTCGAAGTAAAGGCGACGCGCTCGGCGCAGGGGACCATCGCCTGAATCTTCTCGGCAACGGTGAATTCGAGTTCGTGCTGGGCTCCGTAGCTGAGGGGCTTCTCGACTTGCCGCCGGAGCCGATCCACCATCCCGGGATGGCTATAGCCGAGAATCATCGGCCCCCAGGCAAGCTGGTAGTCGATGTATTCGTTCCCATCGACATCGGTGAGATGGGAACCGTGGCCGTACTCGAAGAAGAGCGGCACGGGGGCCTTGGCGCGAAAGGGGCTGCTGACGCCGCCTGCGAGGGAGCGGCGCGAACGCTCCAACATCTCGACTGATTTATCCCAATTGCTGATCAAACAATTCCTTCCTTTCGTTCCGGGCCCGCTGTGGTTCCGCGTACCACCAATTCGGTGGGAATCGCGATGCGCTGCTCGGTTGTGTCCCCGGCAATGTTCGCCAGTAAAGTCCGGGCAGCGACTCGTCCAACCTCTTCCGGAAAAGACCGGATGGTCGTGAGCGGCGGCGCCATCCCGGTACCGAGGTCGTCGTAGCCTACTACACTTACGGATTCAGGGACAGCAATCCTGGCCAGCTTCAAGCTTTCCATAACCCCTACGGCAACTAAATCGTTGGTTACAACCAGCGCAGTCGGAACATTTCCCGATTGGATTATCGCCTGCATCGCCTGAAACCCCGCGAGTATCCCCGGGGGAACGTCGGGCAAGTGCAGGAAGTGCACGAACTGAGGACGATAGCGCAGATCCAAGGCGTCCAGGGTCTGCCAATAGGCTCGATATTTTTCCGAGTTCGGGAAGCCGATGAATCCGATCTGCCTGTGACCGAGACCGGCCAGATGCTCCAGGGCCTGACGGGTGCCTGAGCCGTAATCCGGGCCGACTGCCGTTGCGTTTTCGTCCTGGACGATGAGGTCGGTGAGAACCACCGGGATTTCCCGGTTCAGCAGCAGGTCGAGAGTCTTCTTTCTGAGACCGCCGGCGACAAGATATCCGCCGACGTCCATAGCTTTGTTCCGCTCCCAATGCTGCTCAAAATTCTCATCCTCGCCGACGGAATGAAAGACGAGCGAGTGTCCGAGTTGGCGGCACATCTGCTCTGCTCCCAGGAGGACGCGGCTGTAGCCGGGTTGAACGAAGTGAAAAATGTTCTCTCCGATCAAGAACGCGACGCTTGCGCGCGATTGCGTTTGGGCGGTGTCGAATGCTTGCGCGGCAGAGGCGACGAAAGTCCCCTTGCCGACGACTCTCATCAGGAGGCCGTCTTTCACCAAGCCGTCTAAGGATTCGCGGATCGAGGTGCGGGAAACGCCGAACCGTTCGGCAAGCGCGCGCTCGGACGGCAGCTTGCCGGATTCGCCATAGACGCCGTTGTCGATCTCTTGACGAAGAACCGTTCGAAGCTGAACCGGCAGTGCCTGCGCTGTGCGGGTCTGAAGAATCACCATAGCATCCGTGGTATGGAGTGGTCTACTCATTTGACCGGAGAAGGTATCGCCGCGTCAAGAGAAAGTTTGTCGTTGTTGAGGTTACCGACTGGGCTCCTAAATTGCCTTGACATTCATACCGGTCTACCGCTAGGATACGACCACTGCATACCGCTCAGCTTTAGGAAGGATCGAGATGTCCCGAAGGCATATAAGAACGTTGCTTCTTGCGGTAGTTCCATTGCTGTTTTTAGCGCCGGCCACGAGTCGCGCGCAGACAACGACGGCCAGTTTGGTGGGCACGGTCACCGACTCGAGTGGGGCCGTGGTGGGTCGAGCCAAAGTCGTTGCCAGCGCGGTCGCGACGAATCAGACGCGCGAGGTCACGACCGACAGCGAAGGCAACTATGTGCTGACCAACCTTCAGGTAGGTCAATATCAACTCTCGGTGTCGGCCGAAGGTTTTCGAACCGAGGTGGCACAAGGAATCGTGCTGCAGGTGGGGCAGCGGGCCCGCATGGATGTCACACTGCAGACCGGAAATGTGGTGGAGACAGTAAATGTCACAGCGCAGGTTCCGATTGTCAGCAGCGAGGACGCAGTTTTCGGCGATGTCATCGATAACAAGCGCGTGGTCGAGTTACCGCTGAACGGGAGAAACTTCAACAATCTTGCGCTGCTGACGCCAAACGTGCAGGACGGCATTCCGGGCGGCGCGACATTACAGAATTTCCTCGCCGGCGGCATTGCGATTTGGGCGCACGGGAATCGGGATACCGACAATGAATGGAATCTCGATGGCGCCACGATGAACGTCGGTTTCTATAACTGGAATTCCTTCAACCCATCGATCGACGCTATCAACGAATTCAAGATGCAGACGGGAGCATTTCCGGCGGAGTATGGATTTCAAGCCGGCGCCAACGTCAACATCGTCACCAAAGCGGGAACCAACGCGCTGCAAGGGACACTGTTCAATTTCTTGCGGAACGACAAAATGGATGCGCGCGGGTTCTTCCCGACATCCAAGCCGAAACTTCGGCAGAATCAATTTGGCGGCACTGTAGGTGGTCCGGTGTATATCCTGAAGCTTTACAACGGCCGGGATCGAACGTTCTTCTTCTCGAACTATGAAGGAATTCGAATTCGTCAGGAGCAGTTCGGCCGATACACATTGCCTTCCGACGCGCAGCGCGGTGGCGATTTCAGCCGGACGTATACCGGAGCGCCGTTTACGGGAACGATCCTTGATCCGTCAACTCGGATTCCTTTTCCGGGGAACGTAGTTCCATCGAACCGGATTGTCGGTCAGGCTCAGAATATTCTTCCGTACTATCCTCGCGAGAACAACCCCGGTCAGGTTTTCAACTACGAGATTCTGGCTCGGGTGATGACCGACAGCAATTCGACGATTCAGCGTCTCGATCACAAACTCACGGGAAAGGATTTCCTTTTCGCTCGCGGGGCGTACGACAACCGGATGCGCCCTGATCCCGAATTCTTTCCGGGTTTCGTGCGGACAACTGGCCTCAAAGCCTACAACGTCGTTCTGGGACACACGCGCGTTTGGAGTCCAACGGTTGTTCAGGAATCGCGTATGGCGTTCAACCGCAGCTTTATCTTCCAGTCGGATCCCAGGGAAAATACCGATTTCAGCATTGAGCGAGACCTCGGGATACCGGCGGCCGGGCAGACGAATGGATTTCCGTTCTTCAATATTGCCGGATTCGCAGGCTTCGGCGGTATGACGAACAATCCGCTGATCCAGCCAGACCAGGTGTGGCAATGGCTGAGTAACCTCACTGTCAACCGAGGCCGGCACACCATAAAGTTTAGCGGCGATGTTCGGTTGTGCGATCTGATCGAACACAAGGTCTGACGGTGCGAGGAAGTTTCACGTCTGCGAATAATAATCCCGTTGGCTCGGGTTTTGGCTTTACGGATTTTCTTCTTGGCTTGCCTCAGCAGTCCGCTTTGGGCAGCCGCGCAACCACAGTGCGGATGCGCAATGTTCGCGCGGGTTTCTTTATCCAGGACGATTGGCGCGTCCATCGGGAGCTGACCTTGAACGTCGGCTTACGTTATGAGTCCAGCACGCCGGTGCACGACGCGCGCGGTGAGGTGACCGGCTTCGATTTCGTCGCAGGCCAACCGGTTCCCATGAAGGCCGGCGATCCGTTCTATCCGCAGGACTGGAATAACTTCGCGCCTCGTTTCGAATTCACCTGGCGTCCTTTCGGAACGGATCGTACGGTGATTCGCGGTGGATACGGGATCTACTACAACTACACGATGAACCTGGCACTCACACGGATCGCGAGGAATCTGCCATGGGCCATTTTGACGAATTATTTCGCTGATCCGAGCGCTCCGCCGATTACGTTCGACAATCCGTTTCCAAGCGCCGTTGCGGGCGCGCCTCCACCGCCCAACTATGGCGGGTTCACCCCGGATTTCAAGGCCGGCTACTCCCAGTTGCGATCGCTGCACATCGCACAGCAGCTTACCGACCACGATGCGATCGAAGTGGGCTATGCGGGGAACTTCGCGCTGGGTGGGGATCGAGCGGTCAATGTCAACGATGCTCCTCCGGGTCCGGGCGCTATTCAGCCACGACGTCTGCGGCCGGAGTACGGCGTGCTGACACAAGTCCGTTCGGACGCGAAGACTTTCTATAACTCCGGAACTGTGAAGTACACGCGACGGTTCAGTGATGGCCTGACGATTCTGAGTTCGTACACGTTCTCCAAGACGATCGATCAGGCGTTCTCCTCCGTCGCCGGCAATCCGACCGGTGGCGCGGTGTCACAAACGGCTGCAAACCTTTCGCAACGCGGATTGTCCGGCTCGCATCGTTCGCATGTGTGGGTTACGAGTGGTGTGTACGAGTTGCCGTTCGGGTCAGGACGAAAATTTCTGAACCGGCGCGGGATCACCGATGTGATCCTGGGCGGTTGGCAACTCAGCTCGATTGTCACGATCCAGTCCGGTGGCGTCTTTGCTGTGACATTGCAGGATGCTGTGGCCGGCTTGAATACGGGAACCGAGCAACGTCCGAACCGGTTGCGGGACGCGAACCTGTCTTCAGCTGAGCGTTCGATTCAGCGCTGGTTTGACACGAGCGCCTTTGTGCGGCCTCCGCAGTATACGTTCGGTACCGAAGAAACGCGAACGGTCTACATGCCGGGGCTGGCGAACGTCGACGCCAATTTGAAGAAGTCTTTCCGGCTGATGGAATCGCTGAATCTCGAATTCCGCGCAGAGTTCTTCAATGTATTAAACCGGACGAACTTCGGTCAGCCAGGTAATGTTCTGGGCAACCCGAGCTTCGGTATTATCTCGGCCGCCGGTCCGGCGAGAGTCGGACAAATGAGCCTGAAGCTGGTTTGTTAGACGTGCGAATCGGCATCGCATCCATTTTGCAGGAGAGCAACACTTTCTCTCCTGTCTTCACAAAGTACGAGGATTTCAATCCGGTATTCGGGCAAGCTGTCCTCGAACGGCACACGGGCAAGCTGACGGAGATGGGCGGATTCATTCGCGTGCTGTCCGACGCTCGCGCGACGATCGTACCCATCTGCGCGGCGTGGGCGATCACGGCGAACCGGCTGTTGCGATCTGACTTCGCCAAACTGGCGGATCGCTTTGAAAAGGAACTTGCGAAAGCGGAGATCGACGCTTTGCTGTTTGCCATGCACGGGGCGCAGACGGCCGAGGGTGAGGACGATGTTGAAGGCGCGCTGCTTGGCCGCGCAGCGTGCGCGGCTGGGTCCGGACAAGCCTTTAGGCGTTACGCTCGATTTGCACGCGAACATCACTGCAGCGATGGTTCGCCATGCGAACTTCATCGCCGGATACCACACATATCCGCACGTCGATATGTATGAGATTGGGCAGAAGGCGGCCCGGATTCTGCTGCGTACGTTACGCGGGGAAATCAAGCCGGTAATGGCATATCGAAAGCTGCCCTTGATCATTCCGCCCGAAAACTGCTCTACGCATCGCGGCCCGATGAGCAGGTTGATCCGCGCGGCACAGGTTCGGGAAGAGGCCGAGCAAGCTCTTGCGCTATCTATCTTTCCCGTACAGCCCTGGCTCGACATCAAGGAGATGGGCTGCGCCACGGTTGCGGTCGTGGATGGCAACGCCGGCAAGGCGCAGAAGTACGCAGACGAACTCGCTAAGAGGCTCTGGAACCAGAAGGAACAGTTCGAGGTGCGGCTTACGCCACCGGCGGAAGCCATCTCGAGCGCTCTCCGAGTGAAGGGAGGGCCGGTCGTTTTGTCGGAGTCTTCCGACAGCACTGGCTCCGGATCGCCGGGGGATAGCACTGGTGTTTTGAAGCATCTGATGGATGCTCCGCTCGACGGTCCTGCGGCGATTTTTCTTGTGGACCCCGAGTCCGTTGACGCGGCGTTTCGCGCCGGCGTGGGGGCGACAATTCAGAGACGCCTCGGCGGATCGTTTGACCGAAAGCATTCGAAGCCAGTCAAGGTTAAGGGCTACGTAAAACTGTTGTCGGATGGCCGCTGGACGGCGCGCGCCCGAGGATATAACACGGGAATCACGACGAGCATGGGAAGAGCGGCAGTGATTGAAGCCGGCGGGGTTAAGATCTTGCTTGCCGAGCGTTCCGCAATGACCGTCGATCCGGAGCTGTTCCGCAGTCACGGAATCGATCCTCTGTACTGCAGGATCGTTGTCGTGAAGTCCCCGGCCGGGTTTCGTTCCGAGTACGAGCCGATTGCGAAGAAGATCTTCCTGGTCGACACACCGGGCGTGAGCACAGCCAAATTCGAGACGCTGCCGTACAAACGTATTCCACGTCCGATGTACCCCTTCGACCGAGATACGCCGACGCCACAGGACCTTTCCTCATGATGGGGCGTCTTGCTGTCCGCCATAGGATCGTCCTGCTTGCGCTGCTGATAAACGCAGTTTGTTACACAGATCGCGTCTGCATTGCGATTCTTGGTCCGGAGATCAGCAAGACTTTCAACTTCAACCAAGCCGAGATGGGGCTGGTTTACAGCATTTTCAGCTTGTCCTATTTTCTGGGGCAAACACCCTGGGGATTAGCAGCCGATCGCCATGGATCGCGATTCATCGTGAGCTTCGCTGTATTCTTCTGGTCCATCTTCACGGGACTGACGGCCCTGGTGTGGAATTTGACTTCGCTGCTCCTGGTGCGATTTACCTTTGGCGCGTTGGAGGCGGCGCTGTCACCCTCGGTCAGGTCCGCATTCAACCGGTGGGTTCCCATCAACGAAAGAGCGACGTCTTTCGGCGCATTCCTCGGCGGTGGACGATTTGGGGGCGCGATAACACCTCCAATCGCCGGCTTTCTCCTGTTTCACTATGGGTGGCGGGTGCCATTCGTTGTTTTCGGCGTCGTTGGACTTGTGGGGACGGCGCTTTGGTTCTGGTGGTATCGCGACACGCCGGAGCAGCATCCGAGCATCACGCAAGCGGAACTGGACCGGCTGAAAGAGCACGCGGTGGCTGCTCATGAAAGTGGCGCGAAAACGAATTGGAAGCAGTTACTCCGTTCCCAGCGACTGTGGTGTTTGTTGGGTGTTGCCTTCGGAGCTACCTTTTTATGGCAGTTCTATGCCACATGGTTTCCGACCTATTTGCGGGAGCGTCGCGGCATGTCGATGACGGAATCCTCGATGTACGCGAGTCTTCCGTTCCTGGTGGGGCTTTTCGCGAATTGGACCGGCGGACTACTGACGGATTGGATTGGCCGGCGGACGGATCATCGCTACGCAAGAACCGTGGTCGGGTTGGTGTCATTGTTTGCGGGGGCTGCCTTGATGTCGAGCGGGATCTGGTGCCAGACGGCATCGACGGCGGCTCTGCTTATGGGTTTGGCGGCGGGCGCGGTGGATTTTTACCTGGGTGCCGCGTGGTCATCGGCCACCGACATCGGCGGGGCTGCGGGCGGGGCAGTGGCTGGTTTGATGAACGCTGCTTCCAACTGCGCCGCATTCGCTTCTCCAGCGCTGATGGGATGGGTCCTGCTTAAATCAAATAACTGGGACTATGTGCTCCTGCTCAGTGTTGGAACAACGTTGATCGCCACGGTATTGTGGCTATTTGTGAACCCTCGGCCGCAGAAGTCAGCCTCGCTGCCCGCGGCCGTTGGTGTCGTGGAGTCCTGATGTGCGGCACTTCCTAGCAATTACGTTCGGAATTCTCGGGTCCGTTGTCTGCAGCTTCCCGGCTGTCGATCCGGATCTTCCCTCGCCTGCGCCAAAGGTAGCGGGCATTTTTCCACATGGAGCGCAACGCGGTTCCGTCGCCGAAGTAGAGCTCAGCGGGCAGAACCTGCACGACACTGCCTCCGTCCAGTTTGCGGGAAAGGGCGTTACGGCGGAAATCCTGTCGGCTTCGGCATCGAAGTTGGGTATCCGAGTGACTGTTGACGCGACTGCGGAGACAGGCCGCCGCGATTTCCGGCTGACTACCGGACGCGGGGTTTACGTGGGCGTTTTCGATATTGGGGCCCTGCCGGAAATTCGCGAGACGGAAAAGAACGATGATTACCGGAAGCCCCAGCCTATCTCGCTTCCGGTATTGGTAAAGGGGATTATCGCGGACGAGGATTGGGACCACTTTGGCTTCAAGGCGGAGGCTGGAGAGACGCTGGTATTCGATGTTTCGGCAACACGTCACGGGTCGCGTCTGGATGCTGACCTCGCGATTCTCGATGAGCGCGGAGAAGAACTCGCGTGGGTGGATGATGTCACTATCTTCGGCGATCCGCATTTGGAGTACACGTTTGAGAAAAGCGGCTCGTACGTTGTACGTGTTGGTTCGCTCGGCGGCGGTCCTACAGCCGATTACAGGTTATCGGTGGGACGGCTGCCTTATGTGCGAAGAGCGATGCCCGCGGGACTGGGAACTAAGCAGCCTACGGTAGTCACTCTGACCGGCGTTCATCTCGATCAATTGGATGAAGTCGTGCTGGGCGATGGGACGCTGCGCGGAGAGATCCTAGGCAAGAGCAGTAAGCAGGCGCGGGTTCGTTTTCGTACGCCTGCCGATGTCGCTCCGGGCAGTTACAAGCTCCACGCGCGAAGTAAGGGCCGGGAGATTGTCATACCGACAGTGATGCAGGTATCTCCGCTCCCAGAGATCACTGTCGCCACGCCACCTATAGATTTTTCGAAAGCATTGGAAGTCCGGCCGTCTACGGTTATCAATGGCGCGATCGAACAGCCGCGAGCGTCACATTATTTCCGATTTGCCGCGCACGCAGGAGAAACATTCGTATTCGGCGCACAGTCGATGAAACTCGGGTATCACCTGGATCCGACGGTAACGCTATTTGACAGTACTGGGGCGAAATTGGCGTTTGCCGACGACCCTGGAGCCGATGAGCGGTCCGACGAGTATCAACTCGATCACGACTTGAGCTACCGGTTTGCAAAAGACGGAATGTATGTGGTTGCGGTACGCGATGGGATGTACCGGGGCGGAGAACAGTTGGTCTACCGGTTAACCGTAGAACGAAGGCCACCCGAGTTCATCGTGGAACTGCGCGAGCCGACAAAGACGCTGTACATGGGGCAAGAAGATACGATTCAAGTGCGAGTGCGGCGCCGGGCGGATTGGACTTCGCCGGTCGATGTCTGGCTGGAGGGTTTGCCCGAAGGCGTGGTCACGGAGAAGCGAACCGCTGAGCCCAAGAACACGATCGTAAAAGATACGTGCGGCGTCGACCGCGAGGTAGATGGAACGATCGTTCTGTTGCCCGTTCGCGCATCGAACGGCCAGCCTGGGCGGTCGGAGTTTCTGGTTAAAGGTCGAGGCGTGATGAACGGGACCACTGTTGAACATACGGCCATAGTGCGGTACGAGCATGCCGCCGCGGGACACACGTACGGCCCGATGCAGATACAGAAATCCGAGATGACAATCGCCACCGCGCCGAAAGTGCTGCTCTCGATGAGTGACCGGATCCATTTGGACGCCGGAAAGGAAACGCCAGTGACTGTGAACGTGCGGCGGTTTGGAGACGCGAAGTCGGGACCGATAAAGCTGCGCGCAAGCGGCAGGGGTGTGAAGCCTGCGGAGGTGGAAGTCCCGGAAACGGCCCGGAATGCGAAGTTGCCGGTCGCCATTTCTCAAGACGCAGAATCCGCGCGCCTGGTTGTTCAGGCTGTCGGCGCGGATGGCCAAGTCCTCGGCGAATCGGCTCCGGTCATGGTTCAGGCAACAATAGATAAAGAGGCGGACAAGCAGCCATGAGAAAACTCTTTGCGCCGGTTTCGGTGATGCTTGCTGTAGCGGCGACTTCGGCAGCGGCTACGGTAAGCTTGAAACTGTACCCATCTGAAATCCGCGTCCATGCCGGCGAGAGCCAGATGGTTTTGCTGGTGGCGACCGATTCGGAGGGGGTCACGCGAGAAGTCACTTCCGATGCCAAGTGGAGCTACAGCGCGCCGTCCTCTGCGGCGATGGCAGGTACTCGAACTCTTACGGCTTTGAAGCAGGGATCCGGAGAACTGGTGGCGAACTTCGAGGGGGTTGCCTTAAGGCTCCCGTGGAAGTTCTACCCGAGCGTCGTCACGAGTTGAGCTTCATCAACGACATCGTTCCGATTTTTACGAAGGCGGATTGCGCAAACTCGAATTGTCATGGCTCCGTGCGTGGACAAAAGGGTTTCAAATTGTCGTTGTTCGGCAGCGATCCGGAACTCGACTACGACGCGATCACGAAGAACTCCGAAGGGCGAAGGATCAACCGGGACGATCCGGCGAAGAGCCTGGTGCTGTTGAAGCCCACGATGCAAGTCGCGCATGGTGGCGGGCCCCGATTTAAAGTGGGCTCACCGGAATACAAGTTGATGCTTGACTGGCTGACGGAAGGCGCTCAATATGACGCGCCGGGCCAGGCTCGACTTCGAAAGCTTGCGGTTTATCCTCCCGAATACCGCCTGACGGGTATTGGCAGTACGCTTCAGCTCGTCGCAGCCGGGGAATACAGCGATGGCTCGGTTCGCGATCTCACCAATATCGTACGATACAGCTCGAATATCGCGGCCATCGCTTCGGTGACCAACTTAGGAGCAGTGAAGGCGGAGATCCCGGGTGAGACGGCAATTATGGCTCGCACGATGGGTCAGGCAGCCGCGGTTCCCGTGTTGGTGGTGAAGGATCGTCCCATGGCGAACTATCCGGCGGTGCGGGAGACGAATTATATCGACAAGCATGTTTTCGCCAAGCTGAAACGGATTAACGTAATTCCGTCGGACCTTTCCACGGATGAAGAGTTCATCCGCCGTGTGTATCTCGACACAGTCGGTCATGCGCCGACGCTTGCGGAAGTTACGTCATTTCTTAGTTCGACGCGAGCCGACAAACGGGTGGCACTTATCGATCAGTTACTCGATCGGCCTGAGCGGGCTGACACCTGGGCAATGCGGTTTGCCGACATGTACCGCGCCGGCTATAACGAAGCGGGGCAAAAGGGCGGCGGCGCATACGGCCGATGGTTCCGGGATCAGGTGAAGAAAGATGTTCCGTATGACGAGATGGTTCGACAGATGCTCGTCAGCCAAGGCCGTCACGATTTCGAAGGCATCTCGAACTTCTACTTCGTGAGCCGCGAGATCACGCCGGAGGAGTCGGGTACGAATGTCAGCCAGTTACTTTTAGGCTTACAAATCGAGTGCGCCCGGTGTCATAACCATCCGTTCGAAAAGTGGTCTCAAGACGACTTCTACGGGTTCGCCGCGTTCTTTGCGCGCGTCAGCCGCAAGGACATGTACCTGAACAATCACAATGGGACATACCTAAGGGAATCGGGCGACCTGCTTCATCCGAAGACACAGAGGCCCGTTACTCCGAAGTACTTTGATGGAGACACGGAGCCGGTACGGCCGAATGAGGATGTTCGCGAGAAGCTTGCGGTGTGGGTGACGAATCCCCGGAACCCATACTTTGCGCGCGCTACGGTCAATCGCATTTGGAAGTTCTTTATGGGACGCGGTCTTGTAGAACCTGTCGACGACTTCCGGGTTACGAATCCGTCGACGAACGAACCTCTCCTGGATGCCTTGGCAGCCGAGTTTGTAAAGAACGGCTATAGCTTGAAGCATCTCGAGCGTCAGATTCTCAATTCGCGCGTGTATCAACTATCGTCGGTGACGAATGACACGAATCGGGGGGATCAGGTGAACTACTCGCATTTCCTGACGCGCCGCTTGACGTCGGAGCAGATCCTTGACTCGATGTCGCTGGTCACCGGAATCCCGGAGAAATTTCCCAGCATGCCGCTCGGCAAACGGGCTATGAGTATCCCGGTACTGCCGTTCATGAAGCCACATTACATGATGAAGGTATTCGGCCGGAACGACCTGCGCGAAGTGATCTGCGAACGCGATACGAAGCCGAGTGTCGCGCAAGTAATGCATTTGGTAAGTGGGGACACGATGCAGCGACAGATTACAACGACAGGCGGCAATCTCGACGCATGGCTTGACGACAGCAGTTTGTCGGATCGTGACATCGTGTCGAAACTCTATCTTGCGGCGCTGAGCCGCAAGCCTCACAATGACGAAATCGTGGCAGCGTTAGAGCCGATTCAGAGCGGCTCCGTTACAAAAGAGTCGCGGCGCGGTACATTCGAGGACCTTATGTGGGCGATCTTTAACTCGAAGGAGTTTCTGTTCCATCATTAATTGGAACGGGGGTCAAGTATGGATTTCGATTGGCGCTCATTTATCAAGATCGGTTCGCTTGCCGCGTTCCGTTGGATCACGATGGGAGATGTTCTGGCGCAACGCGCCATAGCCGATGCGAAACGCGGCGACGATATCTCCGTCATCCATCTATTCCTTACCGGCGGTATGAGCCAGATGGATACTTTCGATCCGAAACCGAACTCGAAGCCCGAGTTCCGGAGTAAGTTCAAAGAGATTCCGACCAGTGTTCCCGGCGTGCGGGTAACCGAGCATTTGCCGCGATGCGCCAAGCTGGCGCATAAGTACACCATCATCCGCTCGATGACCCACAAGACACCGGTTCATGTGCCTGCGTGCGGCTTGATCTTAAGCGGCCACCTGCCGCTTTCGAGCATCACGCATCCTTGCATCGGATCGGTGGTCAGCAAAGAGCTCGGACCTCGGAATGAGCTTCCAGCTTTCTTCTCGGTTCCGGGATCGACGGGATATTGGGAAGGCGCTGGATATCTGGAGCCTCGCTTCAATCCATTCGACGCGGGTAATCCGAATACCGACAAGTTTACGGTTCGCGATCTCGAGTTGCCGCTCGGGGTGGATTGGGCGCGGATGGACCGGCGCCGTTCGCTGCTGGCGCTTGCGGATGAGAAGTTCCGGCAGTACGACTCGCAGCGCGTGATCGAGAACATGAACTCGTATTACCAGACGAGTTTCGGGTTGATGCAATCGGCTCGCGCGAAGAAGGCGTTCCAGATCGGAGAAGAGCCCGAGAAACTTAGAGAGGCGTATGGGCGCACCTCCATAGGACAGGGAGCTCTTTTGGGCCGGCGACTGGTGGAAGCCGGTGTTCGCTATGTCACGATCTCTCGCGGGTTTAACACCTGGGACCACCACGCGAACATTTTCCCCTTGCTGACCGATACATTTCTTCCGGAATTGGACAACGCGCTTGCAACGTTGATCGAGGATCTCGATTCGCGCGGCATGCTGAGCAAGACTCTGGTCATCGCGACGGGCGAGTTCGGCCGCACACCGGAAATCAACGGAAACGGTGGACGCGACCATTGGGCGAATGCATTCTCCCTGGTTATGGCAGGCGCAGGTGTGCCGGGCGGTCAGGTTTGGGGCGAGACAGACAACGACGGAGCTTACGTAGCGAAGGATCCGGTGGAGATCCTGGATTTCACCGCGACCATATACGACAAGCTTGGAGTCGATTACAACAAGGAATACACCAATCCTCTCGGCCGGCCCACGAAACTTGCCGGCGACGGAGCGAAGCCCTTGAAGTTTCTTTACTCGTGATGACATCGGCGCGCACGATTGTCATCGCTCTTGGCGCAGCCATCACGCTTCTAGCCGAGCGGCAGCCTCTGGAGTTCTCGGTCGATTGGGTAAACATTCCGAAGGCCGGATGGTCGACGACCCTTCAGCACCGCACCCTTCATAGTCAGCGAATGAAGCGGGATGTCGGCTATAGCATCTTTCTGCCGTCCGATTACGAAACGTCGGGTCGCCGGTATCCAGTGATTTATTGGCTGCATGGCTCGGGAGGAAACGAAATCTCCGGCGCGCGCATTGCTGAGCATTTGAAGCAAGCGATTTCCTCCGGTCAGGCTCGCCCGGTGATTATGGTCTTCCCGAATGGGGGAAAGAAGACGGAGTATCGCGACTGGCCAGAGCAAAACGTTCTTCCGGAGTCGATGATCATTCACGAGTTGATTCCGCACATCGACGCTACCTATAGGACGGAGGCAACGCCGCGCAGCCGAGCGATCGAAGGGATGTCCATGGGCGGCAACGGAGCGCTGAAACTGGCGTTCAAATATCCGGAGTTATTCGGATCAGTGGTCGCCTATGCCGGTTCGTACAAGCGATTGCCGCTGGACGGATACTTCGCCGGAGTCGCCGCCGAGCAGCAAGCCTGGATCGCGAAGCTCAGCCAATGGTACTCGGCCGATGATGACGTGTTTGAGCTGGCGAAGAAAAACGGCGGGCGTACGGGGGAGCTTCGCGTTCGCTTCGTGGTCGGCACGAAGGACATTGCCATGGGTGACGCGGAGGCGCTGCATGCATGGCTAAAGAGTCTGGGACTTCCTCATGAGTACGAAATCCTCCTCGGTGTCGGGCACGACGGCGAGGCTTACTATCGAAAAGCAGGCGTAAGAGGA
>DASQLD010000140.1:0-10969 GCA_035630195.1 Bryobacteraceae bacterium | reverse complement strand
TGACGGACGGCTTCGACGTCAGAGAGTTTGACGAAGTCCGCCTCTACCTGTGTAGCTGTTTGGCTGCCCGCCTCATAGTTTGCGTAGACTAGATTCGACCCGATGCCACGGATTTGATCGAGGATGTAATCCCGGCTGGTGAGCGAGATTGTGACGACCAAAATAACAGATGCATTGCCAATCACGAGGCCGAGTGCAGTGAGCAGTGTCCGGATCTTGTTGGCTCTAAGAGACTGATAGCTGAAGCGCAACGCTTCGCGGATATTCATGCGCGACTCGATGGCATCATGCCCCGGCCTGCCTCAGCAGTTTTTCCGCCTCTGCCCTGGGAGGATGGTCAGAAGTAAGAGGAGACTTCAGATACCGTTCGAGCAGGGATTTGGCGACATCCAAATTCTTTTTGGCGCGAATCAGGTATTGTGCGCGTTCGAACATGACGCGCGGATCGTTGGGCGCGATCTTCTCTGCCTGGAGGAACAACGTCTCACCCTCATTTTCTTTCCCGTGCGCCGAGAGATATTTCGCCAGATCGATGATCCGTCCGACCTGACGTGGAGCCAATTCCAACGCCCGGCGGAAATGCGATTCCGCTCCTTGATAGTCTTTTCGCTTATCTGCAATCTGAGCCATCGCGTAGTGATACTCCACCGGATCGATGGCTTGGATCCGATTAGTCAGATTCGCCGCCTTGTCGACGCCGCCTCCCAAGAAGCCCGGGGCTTCAAGATAGTAGCTGAAAAGATCATTGATTGCCTCGAGATTCTTACCATCGAGTTCTACCGCTTTTTCGAATGCATCCCGAGCTTTGGATGCGTACGCAGGAGCGGTGAAAGGGCTGGACGATTCGGCGCGTCGTCCCTGCGCCTTTCCGAGCCAGTGGAAGTAGGGCGAGTTGCTCGGGCTGATCGTAGTTGCCTTCTCGAACGCCTGCGCGGCTTTCTTGTATTCGCCTAGCATGAAATAGGTCTTACCAAGCAATTCCTGCGTAGGACCGTCGGCAGCGGAAGAAAATGGGGCCAGAATGGTTAAAGCCGCTTGATATTGGGACCGGCTGAAAAGCTGGCGGGCGCGCTCCAACTCTGCCGGCGCGGCCTTCAAAAGGCCCGGGGTCGTGACAATAGCTACGGCTAAGAGTGGTAACCAGCCTTTCATGTTGCGCGATTCGCCTCGTAGCTAGAGATGCAATGGGATGTAATCAGGATACGCTGATCTACCGGACTGGAACCGTCTGCCAGTTCATACGTCCAGGAGAATAGGATCCAGGATTTGTAGTATCCTTAAGAGTACACGCGACCAAACCCACGTAGGAGGCTCACCCCCAATGGCATCATTTTTGAGGCGGCTGCCGGGTCTCACGACTATCACCTTACTGTTCGCTGGCGCGGCATTCGCGCAGACTTCGCAGATCGAAGGCACAGTGGTAGGTGAGGACGGGCAGCCACTAAAAGATGCGCTCATCAAGATTGAGCGCAAGGACATCAAAGGCAATTACAAAGTAAAGACGAAAAAGAAGGGCGATTATCTTCACGCGGGCCTGCCCTTGGGAACCTACAAAGTGGTTCTGGAAGTAAACGGCGCCGATGTCGATAGCGTCGACAATGTCAAGTCTCGTTTGGGCGAGCCTACTGTCATCAACTTCGACCTTCAAAAGATGAAGGCGCAGCGCCAGGAAACACAAAAGGCCGTCGAAACGGGGACCCTCACCAAAGAGCAAGAGCGTGGAATGACGGCCGAACAGAAGGCTGCGCTTGAGAAAGCTACGAAAGAACGGCAAGCGGCAATGGCTAAGAATAAGGAGTTGAACGACGCATTCAACGCCGGTATGACTGCCATGACCGCCAAGGATTATCCGGCCGCAATTGAAGCTTTCAACAAGGCCGGGGCGATGGATCCCAAGCAGCATGTCATTTTCGGCCAACTGGCTGAGGCGCATAACGAGATCTCGAAGACCAAGACCGGCGCGGAAAAGGATACTGCTCTGAATGCTGCTTATGAGAACTACAAGAAGGCGATCGAGCTGGCTCCTACCGATGCGAATTATTACAACAATTACGCTCTCGCATTAGCCCGCGGAGGCAAGATCCCGGAAATGACGGCTGCCCTCGATAAAGCAGTTCAGATCGATCCGGCGGGGGCTGGTCGCTACTACTACAATCTCGGCGCGGTATTGACTAATTTGGGTCAGTCCGACCCGGCCTGTAGCACCTTCCAGAAGGCGATTCAAGCCGACCCGAATTACGCCGATGCTCATTACCAGATCGGTATTTGCCTCACCGGAAAAGCAGTCGCTAAACCCGATGGATCGCTCACATTCCCCGAGGGTACAGCACAAGCATTTCAGAAGTACCTTGAACTGAAACCAGACGGCCAGTTCGCCGAGCCTGCCAAGAGCATGCTCACCACCATGGGCTCAAAGGTGGAGACGACATATCAAGCGCCGGGAGCCAAGAAGCCTGCTCCGGCTAAGAAGAAGTAAACAAGTCTGAATCGGGCGCTCTTCCGGTAGTCCCCGGAGAGCGCCTCTCCTGCCAATTCATGCTCCGCGGGATCCTCTATCTCATCATTAGTCTCGCCCTTATCGCGTTTCTCCGCATGGTTATGGGAATGATTTTCACCGCCATGAAAGAAATGGCCGCGCCCGGCACCCCAGCGCCGGATCAGCCTCGTAAGGGCGCCGTTCCAGTCAGTGGAGAACTAAAGCGCGACCCTGTGTGCGGCACATTCGTTCCCATCACGACGTCCTTCCAAAAAACCGTCAAGGGTGAGGCGTTTCATTTTTGCTCGGCTAACTGCCGGGACAAATATGGAGCCTGATCTTTCTCGCGACATTTCCCAAGCTCTTCGAATTGTTTGGCAGATCTTGGGAGTTGCCTGCGGGATCGTCATAATAGCTCCGTTGGTTTTTCCGGCTAGCGTGCTTCTCGGCTGGTTTCCCGCGTGCGCCACAAAGACATCGGGAGGCCGGTGCGTTCTTTGCGGAATGACAACGGCATTCATCCATATCGGCTCGGGCGACTGGCCGGAAGCCTTATCGGCCAACACCGGTTCGATCGCTCTCTACGCGGGACTGACTTTGAACTTTGTAATCGCAGTTGCGTATACAATGATGCGAGTCATCCGGCATGCAAATTCTTAGCTTGGTTTGGGGCATTCTCGCCATACTCGGATTGGGAATCGGCATTATTCCTTGTCTTGGATCGCTGAACTGGATTAACATACCCTTCGCCGCGATCGGGCTCGTGGTTGGAATCATCGCAAAATCGAAGCCGGGGAATAGCGGAGCTGCCACCATCGGCATCGTTTTGAACGCTATGGCCGTAGCCTTCGGGATTTTCCGCTTGATTCTGGGCGGCGGGATTCTCTAAGAGATTCGTGAGCAGAACCTTGGCTGGCGCAACCTTCCAAGAGAGGGAACTCGCGCAGCGGAGCGAATTGAATGCAACTAACGCTGGCGCGTGGCAGTTTGAGACGTCCCAGTCCGTCTTCTTTGTAAATCCAGCCCGCTGCAGAATGCTGCCGGACCTCATTGATATCCTCGAAGCATGTTGAGCCGGAGAGCGTTTTGCGGGGCGGCCGCTTCTGCAACCACATTGCCCGCACAAGCCGATAGGCCGGACTTCGTGTTCATCCTCGCTGATGATCATGCCGGATACGCGATGCAATGCGATGGTGACCGGCGCGCTCAAACTCCGAACCTGGACAAACTTGCCTCGGAAGGCACGCGATTCGCTGCGCACTATTGCAATTCGCCAGTTTGTACGCCGTCCCGTCAATCGTTCCTGACAGGGCAGATGCCCCACGCCGCAGGAGTGACCACACTCCGCACGTCGCTGGACCCTGCAAAGCCGACCATCGCCAAGCAACTTCAGCAAGCTGGGTACAAGACGGCAGTATTTGGGAAGATGCACTTCAATCGTCCTGGGCGTCCTGGCCTGTATGGATTCGACGAGATGCTCACGGAAGGCGAGATCAATCAGACCTGGCCGCGGGGCGGAACGGAACCGGTGACCGGGATCAAGACGAAGAAGCTGCCTTGGCAGCCCTTCAAAGATCCAGCGCGTGTGTGGTTGAATGCCGACAATCTGCCTTATCCGCGGGTCCGCGAGGGCATGCGAAGCGCTTACCTATTGGAACGTGTGCGCGGATATCTCGAACAGAACAGCTCAAATCCCCTCGCCTTGTGGGTGAGTTTTCAGGAGCCCCATTCCCCGTTTGATTTCCCAGTTGGGGAACGCAAATTCGAAGCATCTGACTTCGATCCACCCCAACCTGGCAAGGAAGATGGCTGGCAGATACCGCTAATCTTCCGCGACCTTTCGAGAGAAGACAAACAAGGCATCAACGCCGCTTATTACAACTCGGTGCGGTACCTCGACCAGAACATCGGCAATCTAGTACAGATGCTTAAAGATCGAGGCCGCTGGCAAAACACGTTTGTCGTCTACATGGCCGATCACGGCTATTGCCTCGGTCACCACGGACGATTCGAGAAGCATTGCGGCTACGATCCGGCGCTTCGCGTTCCCTTGATTATGCGCTGGCCGGACAAGATTCGCGCTGGAAATGTCGTTCGAGAGTTGACGGAGTCCGTCGATGTGCCTCACACGATTCTCGACATGCTCGGGGCCCCCGAGCTGCCCGTGAAGCATGGACAATCGCTGCGGCACTACTTGAACGGTGCTCAGCCTCCGAATCCACGCACTCACATTTTCTCCGAGTACCTCGAGAACGAGGAAGCGTTCGTTCGGACAAAGACACACAAGCTTATCTTCTGTTCCGGTAAACGTAAACGCACCGACGGCTATGAAACCGACCAGCCCACTCCAGGACGCTACGTACGGCTTTACGACTTGCAGAACGATCCCGATGAACTTAACGATGTAGCATCGAAACATCCGAAGATCGTTACCGACATGCTGGCATTGCTGCTCGCACGCTTCCGCGCGACACATCCGGAAGCGTCGCAAGAACCGGAAGGGATAACGGAAGAGCGCTTGGAGTGGTACCTGCGACCGAGAGACGCTGCGTAACCAATTAGATGAAATTTTTGCGGCAGAGCGCGACTATCGCCTGGAAAGATCTGCGGTCTGAAATCCGCAGCAAAGAAACATTGAATGCGTCGATGTCCTTTGCAATCGTCATTCTGTTGTTGTTTAGCTTCGCCTTTCAAAGTGATTCCGAAGTCATCGAGCAAATTTCAGGAGGCTTGCTGTGGCTTGTGTTCGCGTTCGCCGGCGCGCTTGTAGTGAATCGCAGTTTCTCCCGGGATCTTCAGAATGATTGCCTGGACGCGCTCCTTGCTTCTCCTGTTTCCGGATCGGCAATATTCCTCGGCAAAGCCGTAGCGAACTTTGCCATTCTCCTTGTCATCGAATTCGCGTCGCTCTTAATCTTCGGCGTATTCTATAACGTCGACTGGACACGCCAGCTCGGCGCGCTTATGATGACGATCCTTCTCGCAACCTGGGGGATGTCCGTCGTCGGCACGATGTTTAGCGCCATGACCGTCAATCTCAGGCTTCGCGAATTGATGCTGCCGATGCTGGTCTATCCCATTCTGATTCCCTGCTTGCTCGCGGCAATCGAACTATCGGCGAAACTGGTCGCCGGAACGCCCTTGGCCGGAGATATGTACCTGTGGGTCAGGGTTCTGGTAGGATTCAACATCATTTATACCGCGCTCTCCTTAGCGTTAGTAGATACAGTATTAGTGGGGTGAAGCAATGCGCGAAAAACTAATCTATGCGCTCGCCGCAGTCGCGGCGTTGCTGCTGACACGAAACCTATATCAGATGTTCATAGGTCTACCCGACGAAGTCTTGCAGGGAGCAATCTACCGGATCATCTTTTTCCACGTTCCGGCCGCGTTCACTTTCATGACGGGCGCGCTCGTTTCCATGCTTGCAAGTATTCTGTACCTGGCTCGCAAGGACTTCTCCGCCGACTCGGTCGCAGCAGCCGTCACTGAGGTAGCGCTGGTGTTCGGTTTCGTAAATCTCCTGACCGGGATGATCTGGGCGAGGATCATATGGGGCGTCTGGTGGGCGTGGGATGCTCGCCTGACGTTCATGTTGATCTCCTGCCTGATGTACGCCGGCTATCTGATGCTTCGGCGGTCCATAGAAGAGCCGACACAACGGGCTCGCATGTCAGCGGTCCTGTCGATCCTTACGTTCCCCGCGGTTGTCATCACATACAAAGCCATCGATTGGTGGCGCAATCAGCATCCCGGACCGGTGCTGACATTCCGCACCGGTGGAGGCACAATGGACCCCGGAATGGAACAAGTACTTTGGCTCAATTTTCTCGGTATCCTACTTTTCGCAACGGTGCTGATGATGGTCCGCATGCGGCAGGAAGAAATCCGCCGCGAGATTGACGGCTTACGACGGGAGGCGCACGCAATCTAAATGGATTCACGAAACTTCACGTACATGTTCTACGGCTTCGCCACTGCTTGGGTGGTTGTGATTGCCTATGTGGTCACGCTCGTTGCCCGGGAACGGAAGCTTATCGAAGAAATGAAGCGGCTTCGTCATATGATTGACAGCGGGGAATCCCGAACATGAATAGAAGAAATCTGTTGAAGATGGCAGCGGCAGCTCCGCTCGCGTCCGCTATGACGCCCCGACACCTTGCCGCTCAGGAAGCCGTGCAACGCGCCACGCGGGCGCTGCCTTCGCCCAAAATCAAGGACGTCCAGGTAATTGCCTGCCAACCCTCCGGCGTAAGACTGATCGTCGTAAAGGTGCTCACTGATCAGGATGGACTGTACGGTTATGGTTGCGCGACGTTCACCCAACGCGCCGATCTCGTGATACCGGCCGTCGAGAAGTATCTGAAACCGTTCCTCATCGGTAAAGCCGCCGACCGCATCGACGATCTGTGGCAGGCCATGTACAACAGTTCTTACTGGCGCAATGGGCCAGTGCTGAACAACGCTATCAGCGGCGTCGATGAGGCGCTTTGGGACATCAAAGGCCGTCAGGCCAACATGCCGGTGTACCAGCTCCTCGGCGGGAAGATCCGCGAGGCTGCTGACTGCTATGGACACGCGAGCGGCGGCGAAATTCAACAAGTTATCGAATCGGCCCAAAAGTATCTGGCTCAAGGATTCCGGCATATTCGTGTGCAGGTCGGCGTTCCCGGCATGGCAGGATACGGCTCCGGAGGCGCTGCCGCAAAGGTGGAAGCCTTGCATTCGGCTCCGGTTTTCGAGCCCGCAGCCTATATCCGGCGTGCGTTGAAGCTTTTCGAAGAGTGCCGCAAGCAACTGCCGGAAGAGCTCGAATTATGCCACGACGTACATGAGCGCATTACGCCTACCCAGGCGCTGCAAATGTGCAAAGACGTCGAGAAGTTCCGGCTCTTTTTTTTCGAGGATCCGCTATCACCGGAAGACCTCGCGTGGTTCCGCCTGATTCGCCAGCAATGCACGACGCCGATCGCGATGGGCGAGCTGTTCAATAGCCCGCACGAGTGGAGCCCTCTTATCAATGAGAAGTTGATCGACTACATCCGTGTGCACGTATCGCAGGCCGGCGGCCTCACGCCCTGCCGCAAGATCGCAATCCTAGGCGAGTTGCACGGTGTCCGTACCGCGTGGCATGGTCCCGGAGATGTGTCGCCGGTAGGTCATGCTGCCAACGTGGCGCTCGATCTCGTCAGCTATAACTTCGGCGTACAGGAATACTCCGCGTTCAACGCGCAGACGCGCGAGATCTTCTCCGGAGTTCCCGAGATGAAGAACGGTTATCTCTATGCCAATGAGAATCCTGGCTGGGGTATCGAGGTGAACGAAGCTGCCGCGAAGAAATACCCCTTCGGCACAAATGAGCGTGGCGAGCGCGGCAAGTACAACGGCGGTTGGGGAGAAGTTCGCAAGCGCGACGGACAAATCATCAAGCAGTAGATGGTGTTTGACTATGCGATTGTGGGCGGTGGCATCGTTGGATTGTCCACCGCCCTCGCGTTAACGGAACGATTCCCCCAATCGCGAATCGTTGTCATCGAGAAAGAAGAACAGTTCGCCTCCCACCAAACCGGTCGCAACAGCGGCGTCATCCATTCGGGAATCTATTACAAGCCAGGATCCTTCAAAGCTCAGTTCTGCCGCGAAGGGAACGAGTCAATGATCTCGTTTTGCCGCGAGCACGGAGTGCCATACGATGTCTGCGGGAAGGTGATCGTCGCCACAGACGCGTCTGAGATTCCGGCTCTGGAACGACTCCACACTAGGGCTATCGAGAATGGACTCCCGGTCCAACGATTGACACCCGAACAGCTACACGAGCGCGAGCCGCACGTCGCGTCTGTGGCGTCCCTTTTATTGCCGAGTACGGGCATCACCAGCTATCGACAGGTAAGCCTCACATATGCGCGTCTCGCCGAAGAACGAGGCGTCGAGTTACGTCTCAATACGAAGGTGACTGCTATACGAGGCAGTCACATCCTCGAGACGGCACGCGGCGTGATTGAAACCAGATTCCTCATCAACTGCGGCGGTTTACATAGCGATCGCATTGCGCGCATGTCCGGCTTGGATCCAGGTGTTCGAATCGTTCCCTTTCGAGGCGAGTACTTTGAGTTGAAGCCAGGGAAGCGCGATCTGGTGAAGCACTTGATTTATCCGGTGCCTAACCCAGCGTTCCCGTTTCTTGGCGTTCATTTCACCAGGATGATAGACGGCAGCATTCATGCCGGTCCCAATGCGGTGCTTAGTTTTAAGCGCGAAGGGTACTTCAAGACCGATGTAAGCCTTGAAGACATGATCGAAACGGCCACATATCCCGGATTTTGGAAACTGGCGGCGAAGCACACTGCGTACGGATGGAGTGAGATGGTTCGTTCTTGGAGTCGACGTGCCTTTGTTCGCTCGCTTCAGCGACTGATTCCTTCGATAACCGAAGACGATATTGAGCCTTCCGCAGCGGGCGTAAGAGCGCAGGCTCTTATGCCCGACGGATCACTGGTCGATGATTTCCTATTCGTGCAGGGAGAGAAGTCTCTGCATGTTTTGAATGCGCCGTCCCCTGCAGCTACATCGTCTATCCCGATTGGGAGATCGATCGTCGCGAAACTACTTTAGCAGGTGAATCAGACTTCCAGGCCGACGCTGCGCATCAGTTCCAGAGCATTACTTTTCTCGACAACTCCCGGCCTCATCTTGAAATCGAACGAGATGCGGCCTTGTTCGACATGATCCTCGAAATGCACGTTAGCGGCTTGTGGCGCCAGCTTGGACGCGATTCCTGCTAGCGCCAGATCATGCGTCGTTACAAGTCCGATAGCTCCCGTTTTCACCAAACTCGTCACGATCGCCTCAGCTCCGATGGCCCGGTCGTGGGAGTTCGTACCACTGAGCAACTCATCGAGCAGAAATAGCAGCGGTATGGGAGCCGACGCAAGGTCCATAATATGACGGAGCCGCGTAATCTCCGCATAAAAGCGCGACTTGCCGTCTTGAATGGAATCCTGCACACGCATCGAGGCCCCCACTTCAAGACGAGAGACGCGAAGCTTGCGCGCTCGAACAGGCATGCCCGCCCACGCAAGCACAACATTCAATCCAACCGAGCGCAGCATCGTGCTCTTGCCTGACATATTCGATCCGCTGATGACAAGTAAGCGCATGTCGGAAGAGAGAACAAGGTCGTTCCGCACGCCGTTGGCAAGAAGGGGATGCGTGATGCCGTCACCATCAAAAAGCGGCGATCCGGTTGAAGTGATCTCCGGCCATACGTCTTCGGGGTGCTCGGCGGCATAACCTGCAATGGAACTAAGCGACTCGATCTGACCGACGGATTGTAGCCATTCGGCGATCTTCGGACCTGACCGGACGCGCCATCTCTCGACAGCAAAGCCCAGATGGGCGTGCCACAGCAGGACGAAAGCGATTGGGGCGAACGCTTGGTTGCGTCCCCAATCGTGATACTCCACCAGTTTCCGTAAATGGGCGATTCTCCGCGACGCGGGAAGCCCGTCTGTTTCAAGGTCGCTCCGCAAACGAACCAACATCGGAGCCTTAAACTGTTCTCGCTCGAACCGCTCGAGCAAATCCGCCAGCAGCCGGAGATCGCTCGCGGGAAGTTCGACACCTGTAAATACTTGCGTCAACAGTGGCCCAATGCGCATGAGGAGCGCGATTTCGAGCAGAAGGCCCAGCAGAAATGGAGTGAGAGGCAGCAATTGCAGGAAGTAGGCTGCAATTGAAACCGTTGTAAATATGCTTAACAAGACGACGGCAGCTCGGTGAAAGCCCGAGATTTTCAGCGGTGGAGCCTCTCCCCATCGTTGTAGCGCTCCGGCGTGAAGGCCGGAACGTATATCTTCTCCGAGAAGCGCAATCTCTTCGCGAAGATCGAGCATCGGCCTCAGTTCGTCAACAGCGGCCTGCCGTTCGGGTACTACTTCTTCCGCCGCAGGAAACTTTAACCATGCCGCCAAAGTCTCTTCGCCTGCGCCCGTACGGGCGGCACACACGAGCTGAAAGAGAGACCCATTGCCGAACACATCGAGGTCGGCTGCGTATGGATGGTCCGCGTCCAGGAAGCGATCTCCCGTTTGACCGAACCCCGCCCACTTCCCGTCAAGTCGAGAGAGGCCACGTTCATAGAAAGCGATTGCTCTCTGAGCTAAGGCCGCCTTGCGAGCCGTGCGCTCGTGAATAACGACGAGAAGAATAAATGCGGCAACAGGAATTGGTAGAAACCAATAATTCCACCAGGCGATGAGCGCGCCGGCAACGAAAACAATCAGTCGCCACGTGCCCAGCGAATGGGATCGGCGCTGCTGATTATCTGCCGCAAGCTTTCGTTCCTTAAGTCGCTTCTCGTATTCTGGCCGCAAATTTCAGTGTACGCGCGCGAGGGACCATTCCAGCGAGGGAACGTCAAAAGCGCATGAGACAACACCTTGTTAGTAGGACCATCCTGGTCTGCGCCACAGCTCTAGCGGCCCCGCTGGCCGC